>JAZDEK010000137.1:0-5954 GCA_043808895.1 Pseudomonadota bacterium | reverse complement strand
CAGGAAATATTAATGTCGCGACATCATTTATTTTTTTTAGGTCCACTGTTTCTACAAAAGCCCCGGACACAGACACATCACTTATAAAATCGGTCTTAATGCCATCATCCCCAACCATCATGGCCTTTACCCTCAGCGGCGCCCTTGCATGTCGTCTCTTATTGTTCAAGACTGTAACTCCTAGAACTTATAGAAGATTGGCGGCAAGTTCCGCCAGCTCCGACCTTTCGCCCTTAACCAGCGTTATGTGACCGGCTATCTTCTGGTCTTTAAATCTATCTACAATATAACTAAGCCCGTTGCTAGAGGAATCAATATACGGGTTATCTATTTGGAAACAGTCGCCTGTTAGGACGATCTTTGTGTAATTTCCCGCCCTTGTAATGATGGTTTTTATTTCATGAGGCGTAAGGTTTTGCGCCTCGTCCACTATAAGGTATTGGTTGGCAATGCTTCGTCCTCTTATATACGTTAACGGTTCAATGTTAAGCATGCCCTGATTAATAAGTTCCTGCCACTTTTTTGCGCTGCCCGGTTTTTTCTTTCCGCCGGAGGCTGCTTCTCCAGCACCTAAAATATATTCAAGGTTGTCAAATATCGGCGCCATCCAAGGATTTAATTTTTCCTCAACATCACCAGGGAGGTATCCAATATCTTTTCCAAGAGGGAAAATAGGTCGAGACACCAAAAGTTTCGCGTACGCTCCACCGTCTATGGTAAGCGAGAGCCCTGCCGCTATCGCAAGAAGTGTTTTACCGGTGCCTGCTTTTCCAATTAAACTCACAAGCTGCATGTCTTGATTTAAAAGCATATCCAACGCGAAAATTTGTTCAACGTTACGCGGAATAATTCCCCAAACTCCGTCCACCACTCCACGCAAAAGCTGCACTATCATATTGGAATTAGCGTCGTAGCGTCCAAGAGCAGTGTGAGATTGCTCTGTAACATCTTTTAAAATTACATATTCGTTGGGTCTAATGCCGGTAGTATTTTTAAGTCCCGTAAGCGGGAGCTTTTTTTCCTTAAAGAAATTATCTATGTGAGTTTTTGTGCACTCAACATAACGAGTCCCCGAATATAGCTCATCTATTTTTTGGTCGCCAGGCTCGTAGTCAACGGATTTTACGCCCAAAAGGTCAGCTTTTATCCTAAGGTTTGTGTCCTTGGTGATAAATACGACCTCTTTACGGGTATCCATTGTTTTATGTTTGAGCGCTGTTAATAAAATAGTATTGTCCGCGGTTTTTCCCTCGAACATACTAAGTGCTGGATGCGATTGATTGTCATCTGGAAGATCTACGTACAGAGTTCCCTTGTTATCAAGCTGCACTCCATTTAACAGGCTGCCACGACGACGCATTTCATCTAAAAATCTTGAGATGTGACGGGCGTTACGGCCGTTCTCGTTCAAGTCTTTTTTAAATTTATCTATTTCTTCTATAACGGTTATTGGAATTACAATGTCGTTTGCGCCGAGCTTCATTATCGCCATGGAATCAAAAAGCAGGACGTTGGTGTCTAATACAAATGTTTTCTTTTTCATCTAGGCCTCACTTTTGCTGCTGCAAGTATTATTCGGCTATATTCTTTATTGAACCTTCTGAGTATTGAGACGGCAAATTTTTTCTGATTTATTCCAAGGTCTTTTAATGCGCTGGTTTTAACGGGAGTTCCGCTGTTCGTGATATTCAAACCTATGTGTATAAGCCCGCTCACCGCGGACGCTGTGGCAATAGAGATAGAAAGTTTTCCCTTGCCGACAAAAAGATCATCCCCGGCCTTAACTACTTTCGCCCCGTGGCGCAAAAGCTCGCTTTGGATCTCGCCCACAAGAACGCTCTGAATAGCGGCAGAAAACACGCAATCACGCCCAAAAAGCTCAATTATAAAATGAAGCATTTTGTCCGCTCGTATTTCGCTCCCTGCGATAACATCCTCAACGTCCACCATGGACTCTGTAATGTCACAGGCGCCGATAAATGCCACGGCAGCATCGCCCATAATGCCAAAGCTCTGGTAAATCCAGTTCGGAGAGAGCTGGCTCCCGTCGTAGTTTATGGGCTTGTTTATATACCTTGCTTCAAGAAAAGTTCTTGCCATTCAGTTTCCTTCTGGTTTTCCCGTATTGCATGCTTAAGCCTCAAACATGACTCGCAATACCCACACATTTTCTCATAACTACTGTAACAGCTCCATATATATTCTTTGCCAAGGTTAAATTCTTTTAATAACGGCTGCAGATGGGCGAATATGGCGGGTTTGGCCATGTCGGCCGAATAAGACATTACACGCGGTTTTGTAAGCGTTGAGAGTTCAAGAAGAGAGTTGGCCCTGTGGATAAATTCAGCAGTGTTGTCCGGATATCTTTCAGCCTCTTCTTTGTTGATACCAATTACTATGGTGTCAAATCCGCCCGATTCCGCCACCGCCGCCGCGGCGTTAACAAATACAGCGTTACGGTTTGGCACCCACTCCGAGGGTTTTTGCGCTGCGCCGGGAGTTCCGGCGGGCGCGCCAGCGCCCGTAATCGATGGGCTCGAAATAGTTTCGAACGAGCCGAACTGTGAGACCGGCCGCGCCGACGAGGTCAAAGAACTATTCAGCGTCCTGTACCACGGCAGATCTATTTTTATAAAATGGAGCTTTAGCGCCATACAAAGTCTTTTTACACGAAGGTATTCTTGCGACGCGGCCTTGTGTGAATAATCCACGAACAGCGCCTGAACTTCTTTAAAGTCCGTCCTCGCCCTCAAAAGATTATACGTGGAGTCCAGCCCCGCTGAACAAAGTACCAGCGCCTTGCCGGCGCCCTTTGCGCCTGCGCCCGCGGCGCGCGCGTTTAAGTTACTCATCCCTGTAGACGGCCCTTGCGTTCTCGGATTCCCACACGCTGACTTCGTACGTCCCGGCAAATCCATGTTTGAGTTCGTTGTATATGTAACAGGCCAAATTCTCGGCCGTGGGGTTCAATTTATCAAAGGGGGCGACCTCGTTTATATACGCATGGTCGAATTTTGAGATGATCTCCTTAAGCGCGTCCTTTACAGTTCTAAAGTCGTAAACAAAACCGGTCTTATTCAATGTCCCGCCCCGCACGCAAACCTCAACCATCCACGTGTGGCCGTGCAGGTTCTCGCATTGGCCATCGTAATTCCTTAAGTGATGCGCGGCGCTGAACTTTGTATTTACTCTTACTTCGTACATATTAATGGGCCAAGCCCGGCTCCTTTTTACTACAAAAACAGATCTAAGAAGACAACTTTTGGTACATCTTTAAAATTCTTGCGTAATAGATGGGCGGGACGTGATTACTTTCACGGAGAAACTGGTCAACCTGCTGAGGTCCGCAGTTATATGCCGCAAGGTAAAGCTTTGGGTTGTTTTTGTATCTTGAGGAAAGCTGCGACAAATAGTAGGTCCCGATCATGATGTTGGCCCTTATGTTGTAAAGGGTATAGTCGCCCGAGTACCTCATGCCTATCTTCTTGGAAATATATTCGGCCGTGCTGGGCATAAGCTGCATAAGGCCTTTCGCGCCCACCGGGGATACGGCATCGGTATCAAAAGAGGACTCGGCCATTATTACCGCGACTACCAGGATCGGATCTAACTTATACTTATCACTAGACTTTTTAATCTCCCTGGCGATGGTGGTAAGCTGACCGTTACTGAGCTTGTTCATGTGGTGGGTCTTAACCACGTCCGCTATAAAGAACCTAAGCTGGCCTATTTCCCTGAGTTCGTCTGCGCGGCTGCCCATGAAGCCAAGGCTAAAAAGCATAGTGGTCGCCACTATCAGGGCGGCAAGTACCGGGCGCTTATTGTTCAAGAGCCCCCTCATCACAAGGCTCCTTACTATGGAATCACGCGTGGTTTTCATACTCATAATATACCAAGAATGCCACATTTTAACATCACAAGTCAAGCAAAAACTACCCTCATAACATATTGAAATCCAAAGGTTTCTTAATAATCTAACGTTACAAGTTTGTCACGAAACAGATATTTTGTCAGGCTTGTAACACATTCACCTGGGCGGGATTAGAAAGACCTGACACAAATGTCAATTTTTCGGACAGAGTATCACGCATAGCGCTGTTCTCCGGCGGGCTTATATTTTGCTGTATCCGAGACATGATGGTTAGTAAGTTTAATGTTCTCGGCCAAGATATCTCGTACTGCAAGTTAAAAAGAAAGGACTACATCTGCCTAACAGATATGGCTAAAACGTAAAGACCCTTACAGGACTGATTATATTATTCAAAATTGGCTGCGGAACAGGAACACAATTGAATTTCTGGGGCTTTGGGAGCAACTCAACAACCCTAGGTTTAATCCCATCGAATTCGATGGGATTAGAAAACAGTCCGGATTAAACAGTTTTATCCTTACTGCTAAACAATGGATAGAAAAAACAGGCGCTATAGGGGTTGTTTCAAAGGCTGGTCGTTATGGTGGCACCTACGCGCATAAAGATATCGCATTTGAGTTTGCAGCATGGATATCGGTCGAATTTAAACTTTACCTAATCAAAGAGTTTCAAAGATTAAAAGACCAAGAAAAAGAACAGCTGGGTTGGGACATAAAAAGAAACCTGACCAAAATAAATTATCGCATACACACAGAAGCGATTAAGACAAATTTGATACCGGTAGAAATAACAAAACAACAAGCCGATAATATTTACGCATCGGAAGCTGATGTACTAAATATGGCGTTGTTCGGCATGACTGCAAAAAACTGGAGAGACTCTAATCCTAGTCTAAAGGGAAATATAAGAGACTACGCCGACGTTTCTCAACTGGTTTGTCTTTCCAACTTAGAAAACCTTAATGCTTTATTCATCCAAGAAAGCTTGCCGCAGTCTCAAAGATTAATAAGACTTAATACGATAGCTATACAACAAATGAAACTTTTAACAGAAAATGATCAAGTTAAGAAGCTAGAACACAAAGCAAAACACTAGTCTATATCCACTATAACATACTGAAGCTGGCGCATGCCGTTCCATTCGTTGATGCTGGGGCGGAAAACTATGTTTATGGTGTCGCCTATAAGGTCGTGGAGTTCGCCCATGTTAAAACCTATGGCGTCTATGTTCTTTTCAAGTTTGAGCTTTAGGTGTTTTTCTTTAAGCACTGTTTTACTAAAAACTTTTACGTCCGAGCATAAAAAAAGCGGAGCGGGGTTACCAATTCCGAACGGCTCCATGGTGGAAATCTCCGTAACGGCTTTCATCCCTACTTCGCCCATGCCGACCTCAACATCTATATCCAACACCGGCTGAATTTTTTGCGCATTAATATATTTTGAAACGCCCTGTTCAAAAAGTTCCTCGAACTTTGGGATGCGTTCTGTTCTTATGCTCATCCCTGAAGCCATGCCGTGTCCGCCAAAATCCTCAAAAATTTCTTTAAAGCCGGAAAAAATATTGTAGATATCAACGCCGGGGACACTGCGCGCCGAGCCTTTTGCTTTTCCATTCTCGCTAATTGAATAAACGGCTGTTGGTTTATACCAACGCTCCGCGGCTTTGGACGCGATAATACCTATTACTCCCTGATGCCAACCCTCGGAAGCTAATGTTAATGAAAATTTATTTTCAAAATACGCGCTGGATTTACTAAGTATCATACCTTCGATCATTTCCTGGACCTGAGTCCAAGATTTATTTTGGACAGAAACTCTTTTTTGATTCTCTTCATGCAGTATCGCCGCGAGTTCACACGCCTCAGCCTGATCTTTTGACATTAAAAGTTCAACAGATCTAGAGGCGTTCCCCATACGTCCTGCGGCATTAAGACGGGGAGATAGAATATAACTTATGGCGTCGGAATTAATTCTATTCTTTAATCCGCTTATTTCTTTAAGAGCGGTGAGCCCCATTCTTGGAGCAAGATTTATAAGTTCCATTCCGCGTTTAACTAGAATTCTATTTAATCCAACAAGAGGCA
>JAZDEK010000136.1:0-3709 GCA_043808895.1 Pseudomonadota bacterium | reverse complement strand
AGGACACCGCGGGTGGCGGAACTTTTATGTACTATTTCAGGCGTTTTAGCGAGCCGCCGCTGAGCGCCCCCTCTTATATAAGAACAACTTTTGTGGCGGGGCAGAACCAATATGTGAACACAAACCTTTCTTTTAATAATTATTGGGACAGCGAGAGACAAAACCTCTACACTTATTTAGGCTACTCCAGGGGATTGGCGAACTATTACACACCTTGTTCTCAATCGCCGTCGCTACTTGGCACATATAGAACTTCGAATATTGATCTTAATGTTATGTATCGCCAGAAATTAACGCGCGACTCTTACATGGGGGCAAAGTACGAATACGGTTACAACGGAATGGATTCAAGAACTCCCGTCGGCGTATTTAGTTCAAACGAGGTTTATGGACTTAACGGAGGAGCTGTATCGGGAGTAGGGATGTCCTGGATGAGCCTTCCCGTAGAAGATATTTTTTCTCCAAAGCGGAATTTTGCTTTTGAACTGTCTTACACTCTGTATTCAAAATATTTTGGCAGTCAGTATAGCTATGAGAAGTTCGTTTTGGACCTAAGAGAGTACTACCACATAAAGACGTCACACATTTTTGTGTTTGAATCTTATTTTGGGCTGTTGGCGGGGGAAGTCCCTTATAGAAGACTTTTAAGTATCTCGGATCTTTTCCGCGCTTATCCTTACGACAAGTATCTTGATAAGAATATGATGGGAATTAAAGCGGAGTATAGGTTACTTGTCTTCTCAAGAATGTATCTTTCGGCGTTCTTGGGAACGGGATATCACTCCGTCAGTGTTAAAAAGTTTAGGATGAACGATAATCTTCCGTCGTACGGCGGAGGAGTAAGATTTTTATTGGACAGCGAACTTAACATAAACGCCCGCCTTGATTACGTCGTGGGGCGTGACGGGAAAGGTTTTATGCTTGGCGTAGGCGAGGGTTTTTAAACGCTGGTTGACTTAATTTCAAAAAAGTAGATACTAAAACAAGATACTTTGAGGGGAGGTAATTCATGAAAAAGTTCGTATTGATCGTAGGAGTTCTTTTCTTGGCGTTCTCATCTCTGTCTTACGCGAAAAGTTCACACAAGCATACAGATGATGAAGAAGAAGACGACACTGATTCAAGTCCAAGCTCGATTTTACAGATAGTCACAGGCCCGATGATAGACGTTAAGAATTTTGGCTCGAACTTCTATATGGCCGGGATCACTGTTGGCGGTAAATATAAAAGATTTGGTTTGGCATATGCGCAGGGAGGAGGGTTAAAATCCGTCCGCCCCTACTTACTTATAGATATACCGTTCACGTTTAATACAGGTGAAGTCAGCCAGATGGCCATAGGTCCTATAATCGATATAGGTCCTGCAATAGGTTTTGCAGCGGGACAAAAGATAATAGATGTGATGCAGGTTGGATTCGGATTGGATGTTAAATTTTACTTTAACGACAGCATTGGTCTTTCTTTGTCCCCCGTCCATTTTACAAGCAGCTTTGCCACATACACAACAGGCGGAACGGGGCTTGTGAAACAGTTCAGGATGACTTACGACATACTTTTTTCTTTCCTTCTCAGATGGTAATATAGCTACAAGCCCACAAAGCTCGCGTTTAACGACGCTGTGACAACGCGCCCCTTAACGGGGCGCGTTATTTTTATCTCCGTTTTTTATCTTTACTTGATAAAACAGCAATATAGTATATTATAGCAATGTAGTATGGTAAACGCAGTATGTGCTTGAATTAACTACGGGGAGGGCCAAATGAAGTTAAGATCTGTTTTTGTTTTTACTTTTTGTTTCCTTTCGATCTCTTTGATGGCGCAGAACATGGGTGTCGATGCTTTCTACAGTCCGGCCGCCGTAACAGCAAACATGGAATACAATGCCGCACACGCATTAACTGCCACGACCCCGACGGTTTTCTCGTGGGTTGATCTTGATATACCCGGTTACGATGTAAAAATAAGACGCACACAAACAGGTTTTGTGGTGAATGAAATATGCGTTCTGGACGGTTTTAGCTCATGCGTTGAGGATAACACAGTTAAGGGAATGGGTAAGCACCTCCACGTTATATATAATTACGACAACGAATCCGGTACAGTAAAAGGCTACTATGTAGAGCATGTTTATAAAGGCGAAAAAGAAGTTACAAAATATGCAGACGGCGGCGACGGATTTCCGTTTGGATATCTGACCACTGAATCCCTATATGAAAACGGGATCAGTGGGAATTTCTCTAAGACTTTTTAAGCGTATTTAAAAGGACTGGCGGAGAGGCAGGGATTCGAACCCTGGGTGGCTGTGACACCACACATGCTTTCCAAGCATGCACCTTCGACCGCTCGGACACCTCTCCAGCTCGGCTCAATGTAAATTACTGTCCGGGGCGGATTTTGTCAACTTGGGAAAATCCATTAACCATGTTATAAACTGCAAGAGGAGTTTTTATGTCACCATGGGTTTGGGCTGCTTTTACACTGTTCATAGTCTTGATGTTGGCCCTTGATCTTGTTGTCTTTCAACGTCGTTCCCACGAAATTAAAATTAAGGAAGCAATAGGCTGGAGCATCTTTTGGATAGTGCTGTCACTTGTGTTTAACGCCGTAATATATATGTGGCAGGGTTACCATCCGGCGGTAATGTTCTTTACCAGTTACATCGTGGAAAAGTCGCTGAGCGTGGATAACCTTTTCGTGTTCTTAATGATATTTACCTACTTTGACGTACCAAAAAAATATCAACATAAAGTCCTGTTCTGGGGAGTATTAGGCGCGATAGTAATGCGCGCGATATTTATTTTTGGCGGCATAGCGCTTATAGAAAGGTTCCATTTCACTATTTATCTATTGGGCGCGTTCCTTGTATTTACGGGGATAAAAATGGCCGTAGAGAGAGAGACAAAAGTTGATCCCGAAAAGAATATCGTTCTAAAAATGTTCAGGAAATTCTTTCCTATAACAAGAAAATATAGGGAAGGGAATTTTTGGGTTAGAGAACGCGGGAAAATAATGTACACGCCTCTTTTTGTTGTGCTGTTGGTGGTAGAAAGTTCAGATATTATATTTGCGGTGGATTCCGTGCCTGCCGTGCTTGCCATAACAACAGACCCGTTCATAGTTTTCACTTCGAACATATTCGCGATACTTGGATTAAGGGCGTTGTTCTTTGCGCTTTCCCACTTCGCGGACAAGTTCTGTTATCTTAAGATAGGTATCTCCGTAGTTTTGTCTTACGTCGGTGTGAAGATGCTTATCTCGGATATTTATAAAATTCCGGTCGGGATCTCTTTGAGTATTATCACGGGTGTATTTTTAATATCGATCCTTGCTTCACTTCTTAAAAAACAAAAGTAAAACAGCCTAAGGCAACATAAAATATATAACAGGAAATGAAACAATAAAACGATGCTGGCATAAAAGAATATTTTCCACGGGATTACTTCTGTCTTATCAGTGTGTTGGCGATAAAACGATGTATTTTTCGTCGCTGTGACCATTGACTTTATGCGCATTTGCCATCATAATGGAGAATAGGAACGACCCATCTTTAAGAAAGAAAAGTACATCGATGCATTAAAGATTGAGCCTGTCCAGGGAGGTGTGGTAATGGAAACATTTAACAACACAACCAATTACTGGATCATCGATGAGTTCTTCTTCATCTTCAAATAAAGCTCTGACGACATCAAAAGGTTCTTGAGGGGCGGCC
>JAZDEK010000135.1:0-12862 GCA_043808895.1 Pseudomonadota bacterium | reverse complement strand
CATCCTGCAGTTCCCTACATATAATAGGCTGAAAGCTCTTTTCACGTACCCATTCATTTATTATTTTAAAGGGATGCCCGCGTTCTGAAATGATGCCGCTAACTACAACGTTGGTGTCAACGACGACCCTTACCTTTTCTTTCATTTCTCAACTCTCTCTGAATATCAATGATTTCCTTGTTCACCCTCTCGTCCGTATTCACGCTGCCTCGGATCTTTGTTAAAAGCTTCATGGCTTTTTCTTCCTCGCTTGTGGGCGAAGAACACAGTGCTTTTATACTTTTCCTTATGATCTCCGCCACCGAAGTCTTCAGCATAAAAGCCTTCTGCTTTAGCAACTCAAGCTCACTGTCTTCGAGATAAATTGTTGTCTTCTTCATTTTATTAACCTCTGTATATGCCAGCTTACCATACTGCCATATATATGTCAAGGTTTTTAACATTTACGATCCTCTACAAAGTAGAGAAGCAAGATCCGTGCAGTGTTCAAACGCTTGAAGATACGCTGACTACTAACCAAATTCTTAAAAATAATGTCGGAATTAATTATATATAATTATGCATAACATAAGTTAAAATAAGCTCCAAAAAGTTATAACAACATATGTAATATACAAACAAAGCGGCAAAATATTGACAACTAAACTCAAGTTCTTTCATATACATATTAAATTAATGTTGACTAGATTCATTTTATGCATTCTTATATTTAATAAGAGGGGCAAAATTGGTGGACCAAGACCTGAAAAAACCCAGGCTCAAAAAGTACCGCGAAGATAATCTTATCAGCAAAGCGGAACTTTCCAGAAAAGCAGGGATCTCTCCCATCACCCTCGGAAGAATAGAAGAAGGGTATTCCTGCCGCATCGATACTAAAAGAAAAATTCTAGAGGCTCTGGGACTTTTGGTCAAAGACAAGCACCTTGTGTTCGAAGAGGAATAACAAGCGATGATGAGTTCAGGAAAAAGGATCGTCGGCGTAGATATCGGAAGCAGTTCCGTTAAGCTCGTCGGACTTTCACGCCTCAGAGGCGGATATCACCTGGATAACATCGGCATCGCTCCGCTCCCCAAAGACTCTGTGGTAGACGGAGAAATATTTAACCTCGGTGCCACGTCCGGAGTTCTAAGAGAACTTGTGAACGCGTCAAAAGTAAAAGGTGCCACAGCGTACACCGGAGTTTTTGGCTCAGGCGTGGTCGTAAAAAGAATAAAAGTTCCCATCATGTCCAAAGAAGAACTTGAACATCATATAAGATGGGAAGCTGAACAATATATTCCGTTCGGCATGGAAGAAGTGAATCTTGATTACGACGTTATAACTCCGAATTATAAAAAGAGCGGCAAGATGGACATAGTTATCGCCGCCGCAAAAAAAGATCTGGTCAGTGCGTACAGCGCCGTACTTCACGACAGCGGACTTGTAACAGAAGGCATAGATATAGGAACGCTCGCTCTATACGATATGTATAAGGAAAATTACGCTCCCAATAAAGACGAGGCGAGCATCATTCTGGATATAGGCGCATCAAGAACGATCCTTTGTGTAATAGAAAGAGATAGAGCGGTATTTGTAAGGGAAGTTGAGATCGCGGGAGAATATCTGACGCAAAAGATACAGGAACAGTTGGGAATAACTTTTGAAGAGGGTGAAACATTAAAAGTAAGCGGCGAAGAGGGGATGTTGCCGCCCGAAGTTGAGAAAATACTTTTAACCGAAGTAAAAAAACTCGGCATAGATATAAGAAAGGGTCTGGATCTTTATCTTGCCACAGCGTCGGAACTTCCAACCGGAGAAATATCCGTTGTTGGAGGTGGTGCGAAATTAATAGGCGTCACCAATGTCATAGAATCTATAACGGGGCTGCCCACGGAATCGGTCAATCCTTTAAAGAACATCGCGTTCAACGAAAAGGTTTTTCCCGTTTCCTATTTAATGCACATAGCGCCGTTCTTTGGTGTTAGTGTTGGGCTTGCCATCAGGGGGCTGAGGTATCAATGAAGAGATTTAATCTTATGCCTAAAGATGCTCCGTACGTTGAGAACACTCCGCAACCTGCAGTTGCGCGTACCAGGGATACGGACATAATCATGGTATCGCTTCCTATAATACTCGCTCTGGCTCTTATATATTTTTTGCACACAAGCAGTCGGCCTGACGCGACAAGTGTTACAGTGAATCCTGTACAGCAGGCTAAACTTGAGTCTCTGAAGAAAGAGTACGATGTGCTTTTGAACAGTACGCAGACAAAGTCGGACATTGGAAAACTTCTTGAAGAGAGGAACAGATTGAAAAGTAATCTTGATGCTTTGAGATCGTTGAACCTTGTTAAATCTGTTCCTCTCGACCTTTTGGTCGCCATCGGAAAGAACATCTCGGACAAATTGGCTTTGACCGCGATAAATAAAAAAGAGTCCATGGTAACGCTGGAAGGTATATCCATGGACAATAAGAGCCTTTCGGAATTTATGGATACCCTTGTGGTTCAGAACGTCTTTAAGACAGTAAGTTTGAAATCAAGCGAGTACACCGATGAGTTCGGCCCATACAAGCATAAGTTCAGTATAGCGGGGATATTATAGAGATATGAACAGTAAGTTTTTAATATCGTTGCTGATCGCGATCGCTCTTGTTGGGGCGTACATTCTTATATTTAGTGGTGCATCAAAAAAACAAGGGGAGAAAACAGAAATAGAAGTTCAGGACGAAATAAAAATAGTCCAGGCGAAAATATATGATCTCAAATCTCAGGATACCGCGGAAGGAATAGACACCGAGATAAGAAATCTCAGACAAGAGATCATGCAGGCGTCATCCAGCTTCCCGAAAGATTTTGGTATTACATCGCTGCTGAAAGATCTCGCGATAATCGCCGACAGCAACGGGCTCCAGATGCTTCTGTTTGAACCGATGGAACCAATAAACCAGAGCGTCTATGAAGAAATACCTATAAAGCTGCGCGTAAGGGGCTCTTATAAACAGGTGGCGTCATTCTTATACGGTGTTTCGAACTTGAACAAGATAATCAATATCCAGGACATGAAAATGGTGGGACCGATAAATAATTCCAGCTTTGTTATGACGGATACAGAGATACTTATATCAGCGTACAGGATACTTGGTGGTGGCGGATGATGTTAAGGAAGTCGTACATATCGATATTGATCGCATCATTTATCCTCTCCGGATATCTCTATCCCGCCGGCGACGATATTATCCTCGAAGATACATTAAAAGTAAGCACAACATCGGAATCGTCCGTTAATTCCATACGTAGAGATCCGTTCTACAGAGTTCTTGAACAACTGGGCTTAAATGAATCACGCTCCATAACTGATTATGAATTGTATGAGTTCATGCTTTTGGGAACTGTTTGGGACATTACTCATCCGGTGGCGATGTTCAAGGGACCAAAAGAAAAAAGATATGTTCTTAAGATAGGCGACAGGATAGGAAAGCACAGCGGCGTTGTTATACAGATAGGCCAAGGCGAAGTGAACATAGAGGAAACCTATTCCGATATAAACAAGCGCAGGATACGAAAGTCGGTAATAAAAAGGGTTGAGAGGGAGAGCTAATGAGCATCGGGGGTATTAATATGAATAAAACTATCAAACTACTTATGGTCATGGTTGCGCTGGCCGGGTGCGGCGCGACCAAGAACACCGAGGATATATCTCTTTTTAAAACACCCACCACCGATACCGCGCGCGTGCATTATGTGAAAAAAGGCGGAAGGGATTATGTGTATCTTAAAGGGAATAATTTAAGGGACTACACGGTTGTAACAAAGGACGACGGCCTGGCTGTTAACGTTAGGGGATATAATGTAAAAGGCCAAATGCTTCTGAACACGCAAAGCAATAATCTTAACAGCATAAACACCACAGCCACCTCGGACGGCTCACGCGTTGATGTGGGAATGAAAAAGAAACAGGGATTTAAAGTTTATAGACGACCAAGCGGGATACTTTTAGCGATGGGGCCGGGATATCAAGAGATCGCCGACGAAGATCTACAATCCCTTGATTCAGAGGTAGCGAACTCATCCACTATAGACGAAGATCTTGATAGTTTATTAAAAGACCAGGCACCGGTGGCGGAAAAAGCTCCGGCGACACCGGCAACACCGGCAATGCCAGCCGCGCCTGTAGACGACCTTGACGCGTTGGCCGCGGAGGTGGGTGAAGATACCACTGCCTCTTCTGAGCTGGACAAGATGGAATCATCTCCCGTGCCCGACCTTGCTCTTGAAGAAGAGGACAATATTGAAAAAGATATGGGAGAATCCGCCATTGTTGAAATGGTTAAATTCAATAAGCTGTACGACAAATCGCAACTTATAATACAGACGAACAAAAGCGTTAAGTACGACGTAAAACCGGCCAAAGAGGGTTATAATCAGTTCATACTGGACATTCCCAACGCCAGCCTTTCAAGGAGAATAAAAAAATCTCTTGATGTCGCGGCGTCCGGCGGTGTGGTAACATCCGTAACACTTCAGGAACTGACAGGCCCGTATAAAACGTCGCGCTTTGTGGTGCAAATGACCAACGACGTAAAACCGGAGATCACTCAAGCCGATAATCTTCTTTATATAGTATTTCCGACGGCGGAAGAAATAAACATAGCTACCGGCGGCGATGTTGAGGCTGCAAGACAGTTCTCTCGAATGAACTTTGAGGATTATCTTGCCGGGCCTACAAAATTCTACGGCACAAGGCTTTCTATAGAGGTCGCCAAAGCGGATATTATAGATGTTCTGAGAATGATACAGGAAGTCAGCGGCGTAAACATTGTGGTCTCAAATAATGTTAGGGGAAAAGTTGATGTCAGCCTTAAGAACGTTCCATGGGACCAGGCGCTGAGCGTTGTTCTACAGAACGCGCAGCTTGGTTATGTGAGACAGGGCTCTGTTATAAGAGTTGCCCCACTTGGTGACCTCAGGGATGAAAGAAAGCTGGCTGCCGAGGCTGTGGCGGCGCATCAAGAACTTGAGCCTTTAAAAATAATGGTTGCCAAACTCAATTATATAAACGCAAAAGAGGCTGAAGAAAAAGTGTCAACACTTCTATCTAAAAGAGGAAAAGCTTCTGTTGATAAAGACGCTAAAACTCTTGTCATTAACGACATAGAAGAGGTTGTATTAAAAGTGGACAAGATGTTGAAGGCCATAGACGTGAGACCTATTCAGATCGCTATAGAGGCTAACATAATAGAGGCCAGCGAGGATTGGATACGCGCTCTTGGATTCAGTTGGGCGACGGACGCGGGAGACATTGCTTTCAAGAACATAAGCGGAATGGGAAACATTGGAGCGACCATTGGGCTTGCGTCCATTAACGGAGAGGTAAAGATCATATCAGCGCCTAAAATATGCGCGCTCGATAGACAAACGGCAAGTATCCTTCAGGGAACTCAGGTGGCTTATAAAACATCTATAATAACAGCGTCCGGCGAGACAACGGATAAAATAGAATTTCAGAATATAGAAGTGTCGCTCAACGTTACTCCTAAAGTTACAGCGAACAATGAAATAATATTGGACGTGAACGTTAGAAGAGAATTCCCTGATTACACAACTCGTATGAATAAACATATGCCTCCGGGAATAGGGGTAAGAAAAGCCACCTCGCAGATACTTTTGAAAGATGGCGATACGGCTGTCATAGGCGGGCTCTATTCTCTTGATAACGGAGATGGGGACGCGGGAGTACCGCTCATGAAATCCATTCCTATAGTAGGGTGGTTCTTTGGGAAATCCGAAAGAAAGGAAATGAGGTCGGAGCTATTGATATTCATAAAGGCCAAGGTAAAAAATGACGCGGCGTTAGCCAGCGCGCAGCAGTAATAACGTTGGCAGTTGTATAAAGTTTGGACAGGATTTTATGCTTCATGCGAGGGTGGCGGGCGCAGGTGCTGGTGTTAACATCTAATGAAATTAGGCAGTTATGTTCGTAAACAAAAACCTTTGGCAATGGCACATAACTTGCTTACATATATAGCGTATGAAGAAGATACTTATTGCCGTTTTTGCGTTTCTCACCATATTTTCGGGCAGCCTTTTTGCCAACGATTTTTATAAATTGTTTGAACAGATAGCCCAAAGTAAAGGGAGCGAAATGCCTACGACAGGAAAGGATCATGTAGACGAAACGGCGTTTGAATTCAAAAAATTAGTTCAAACAAGGCCTGTTGAGTTTGCAATGGGGAGATCACAGGCTATCCCGCCTTCAGATTATCCTGATAAAGCACGAGTGGAACAATTGAATAGCGCCAACGAAATATTTAACAGGGAAAATGCAGAACTAATTAAAAAGGATCCGTCTAAGGCAAAGCCGACAGAGAACAAATTGTCGAACCAAATCGGGCCTTCAAGCAAAGACGAACAGCCTCAACACATGGTCGTAATAGAAGAAGAGATAGAAATGCAAAGAACAGAATTCACACAACTTCAATGGTCAATGGTCATGGGGGATAATCCTTCCGACCGTTATAAAGACAGTGTTAGATGGAACATAAGCGGGCAAGAAGTGGAAATGATATTTAATAGACCTGTTGAGAATATCTCCTTTACGGATATAGAAGCATTTGTAGAAGAATTGAACAAACTCGCCAAGGAATACAAACACAACTACATGTATAGGCTACCAACAGAAGCCGAATGGGAATGCGCCGCGTGGGGCAATGCTAAAGATGACAGGGGCTTTTGCTTTGGCGACGGAAAAAGCAGTGCCGTTGATTATGGTTGGTTCATAGACGACCCCACACCTATGACCTATGAGCAGAGGCACAGGCCTCATGACGTCGCTCTTAAGCTACCGAACGGGTTAGGGCTTTTTGATATGTGCGGTAACGTGTCGGAGCGAGTATCGGATATATATAGTGACACTTATTATGGCGACTTTGATACGTTCATAGATCCAAAGGGACCACTTGATGACCCAAAAGATGATTCCGATGAGAAAACTCGTGTTAAGCGTGGAGGAAGCTGGGCGGATGAAGGGCAGTATTACCGCGTTTATTACCGTTCGACATGTCATATTATCGAAAAATCCAACGATATAGGTTTCCGTCTTGTAAGAACGAAGTTCGATTGGCAAAAAGAAGAAGCCCTGGAAGAACTAAAAAAACAGCGGGAAACGACTAATGCTGTTGATACTGAACTTGAAAAACAAAAGATAGCGTTTGAACAAAATAAAAATCGTGACAATGTTTCTAATAAAACCGAGATAGAAAAAAATAAACGGGCCAAGAATCAGGCTAAGATAGATGAATTAAAAGCCAAGAACGAGACGAAAGAATCCGCTAATACGAAAGCTGCTGATGAAAAGAAAAAGAAAGACGAAGCTGATACTCTGAAGAAAAAGAAGAAAGACGATAAGGCTGCTCTAAAAAAGAAGCAGCAGGAAGACGCTGTTGCGCTTAAGAAGAAGGAACTGGATGATGCCGCCGCCCTGAAGAACAAGAAACAGAAAGAAATTACCTCAAAAACACAAAGGGACAAGGTTGTTGAGTCGGTAATAGAGCAACCCAAGAACGATGTTGTTGCTGACCCTGACCTGGACAAACTAGCCCAAGATGCTCTTGATCTTAAAAATAAACAGGACAACAACGTGGTGGAGAATAAGGACAACGTTGTGGAAAAGAAAGACGACGTTGTTGTAACATCCGACCCACAAGCTGAGCGTTGTCAGCAAGAAATAGATAATGTCACCAAAAGAATGGACGAGAAAATAGCTGTTCAAGATAAAAGAATTACAGACGCATTAACAAAGTACAAGTCTAGATCAATACAGGAAGAAATCACAAAGAAAGCGGAAAACAAGAAAAAAGAGATAATGAAAGAGTATAAAAAGGAAGTGAAAAAAATAGAAAGAGACTGTGCAAAGAAAGGAGTAAAGAAGGGAACCCTAAAACTGCAACACTAAGGCATCCGTCTATATTTAGTTATACGTTCTAATAGTGCTTCAAGCTTTTTTAACTTCTCTGAATGTACTTTTGGTTTCCATTCATTATCATATATCTCATCCAACAGGTCTTTTTCCGGTCTGTAAATAAGCTCAGCTTCGGAGACTATATGGTTCTCCAACTTCTGCTTTATATCGTCGTGGAACTGGTCGGAGAACGCGTCCGAGTCCTCCATTTTATCCGAGGCAGCCATTTCATTCTCAGATAAACTTGTAAGCCCTACCTCTTTCTCCAGCCGCTCTATTCTTTCTTTCAAATTTTTCTGCGAGGGATTTCTATTGTACACTTTTCTGTATATCTCCAGCGCCTTGTCCTTAACTCCCTGTTCCTCAAGCAACATGCCCATTGTCATGGTGCTTATGTCGGTAAGTATCTTTTCGGGCGAGTCATTCTCGTCATAATTGAACGCGTCACGGATATTTTTTTCCTCAAAGTCAAAACGCGGCTCATCTAAAAGTTCAACTCTCTCCGGAACTCTTATTTTTTCGTCTGGGAGCGGCGGAAGATACACATCCTCTTCCTTTCTTTCAAACTCGGCGGCGTCCGTCACCCCTTCCATGTCCTTTATGATCTTCAAAACTTCCTCGTCCCTGGGATTAAGGAATAAGACCATTTTATACGCCTTAAGGCTGTTATTTTTATCGCCGGCAAGGCTGTAACACTGAGCTAAAAGTTTTTGCGCGAGGTAGTTATCTGGAACTTCAGACACAACTTTTTCCAATTCTTTTATCGCGGCGGTGTAACGCCCTTTATCAATGTAACATCTTGCAAGCGCCACTATCCCGCTTGTAAAAGTCGGATGGTGCTCCAGCCCCTCTTTACATATCTCAAGAGCCTCATCTATAAGACCGCTCTTTCTGTAGGCTTCAGCCAGAGGCGCAAAAACCCGCGATCTTGGGTTTTCCTGATATTCTTTGAGGCATTTCTTTAAATATGGGTCGTAGTTGCCGGCCATACAGTAATCATATTGAAAAATTGCCTTGTTTTCAATGATTATTCTTTGTATTAAGAATTTATCATCTTATCCGGAGGGCATTATGTCTTTGCCTTTAAAATACGACGAAAAACTTGTTAAGCAATGTGTGAACTCGATAAAAATGCTTTCTGCCGACGCTGTGGAAAAGGCCGCCTCCGGCCATCCAGGGATGCCCCTTGGCTGCGCCGACGTGGCTTTTATCCTGTGGCATTATTTTTTAAGATTTAACCCTAAAGACCCCAACTGGAAAGAGCGTGACACGTTCATTTTGTCCGCGGGACACGCGTCCGCGATGCTATATTCGTTGCTCCATGTCTACGGATTTGATGTAACCATGGACGACATGAAACAGTTCCGTCAGCTCCATTCAAAGACCCCGGGACATCCTGAGTATGGAGTAACTCCGGGCGTGGAAACAACAACAGGTCCATTGGGACAGGGATTTGCGACAGGCGTTGGTTTTGCTCTCGCGAAAAAGATCACAGGCGAAACAAGCAAAGTGTACGCGATAGTAAGCGACGGCGACATAATGGAAGGAATTTCTAACGAGGCTGCAAGTTTAGCCGGACATCTTGGTCTTGATAACATGATCTACCTTTATGATAAAAATAATGTTTCCATAGAAGGCCCCACCAACCTTACAATGAGTGAGAACGTCGGTAAAAGATTTGAGGCCCTGGGTTGGACCGTTCTTGATATCGACGGATTTGATCATACTCAAATAATGGGCGCCCTTAACACAGCGACCAGGAACAAAGGCACACCATTTCTTATAATCGCCAGTACCGTTATAGGAAAAGGCGCGAGTAAAAAAGAGGGGAAACACTCCGCCCACGGCGAGCCGTTGGGAAAAGAGGAGCTTCAGTGCCTTAGGAATAATCTATGCTGGAATTGTGAGCCGTTCGTTCTTCCAAAAGAGGTTTACGATTTTGCGAAAGAAAAAGTAACGTTAATGGAGAAGGAATATAAAACCGGCGGCACGGCGAGCGGCGCGACAACAAGCGGCGTTGGCAGTGTGTCTGGCGCAAAAGCTCTGAATGATGAACTTAGAGCCTGTGTGGCAGGACGCCCCGAGGCGACAAGATCTACATCCGGTCGCTGTATACAGATAATCGCGAAACACTTGAAAGGTTTTATAGGTGGCTCGGCCGACCTTGGGCCTTCAAATAAAACCTCTATTTCTGGAACTACGTCCATAGAAAAAAATAATTTTACCGGAAAGAATATCCACTTTGGTATCAGGGAACACGCTATGGGTGCTATCGCGAATGGCCTTGCTCTGCACGGTGGATTTATTCCATACGCAGCCTCGTTCCTTATCTTCTCTGATTATATGAGGGCAAGCATCCGATTAAGCGCGTTAATGAAAAAACAGGTCGTTTACATATTTACTCACGACAGTATTTTCGTCGGTGAAGATGGTCCAACGCATCAACCTATTGAGCAGTTAAGCAGTTTAAGACTTATGCCGGGCCTTAATGTAATAAGACCATCCGGCGAGATTGAAACTGTTGAAGCATGGCTTATGGCGCTTGAGAAAAAGAATGGGCCTACCGCGCTTATACTCACAAGACAGAACATAGATGATCCAAAAGGTGTGGACGCTGAGGGAATGCGTAAAGGCGCTTATGTTGTCAGAAAAGAGGTGGGCGCGTTAAAATGTGTTATCGCGGCAGCGGGAAGCGAAGTCTCTCTGGCTGTAAAGGCTGTTGAGAAACTAGGCGCTTCGGATTCTGTAAGAGTTGTCTCTGTTCCGTGCATGGAACTTTTCCTGAAACAAGACAAAAAATATAGAGAGTCCGTAATACCAAGCGGAGTTAAAAAAATATCTATAGAGGCCGGCAGCACTCGTCTTTGGGACAATATCGTCGGTAGCGATGCGCTTAAGATCGGCATAGACGACTTTGGAGCATCCGGACAACCCGACGCTGTTGCCAAGCTCAAAGGAATCGACTTAGATTCCGTAGTTTCTAAGATCCGTAATTATTTATAGTTTTTATTTTTAAAAATAAAAACTCAGAAATCGCATTCTATATAGTGACTGCGTTTCCCGTCGACCTCTTTGGTCAGTCCGATATATGTGCCGATAGTGCGGACGTCCTTATTTTTACCGGTTGTCTCATCGTAAACTATATTGTGGTGTTCAAAGGTCGGGGTATTATTGTGTGTCCTATCGTAAATGGTAAGCGACTGTCTGGTATCGTGTGAGTATGAAATATAATGGTAGGTGTCCGCGACATCTTTATAGTCGATTATCTTTATAGGATCTTTCTTTACTTTTTTGACGTTGCTAAGAAGTTCTTCATTGTCTGTTGTGCAATTTATAAGTCCAGTAGTAAAGACTGTCTCTACTCCAGGGACTTTTCTCATGACGCCATTTGCTTTATACATGAATTCCACATCTCTATTTAATGAACATATAATATATTTGGCGTCCATTGTTGGCACACCCTCGCTGTTAAAAGGGATTGGTCCCGAAGAATTTTTAAGCGCTACAAGACCATAACAGCTCCATTCATAATCTGCCGCTGTAAGAACAGCTGTTGATAGCAGGGTGAGTAAGAGTATCTTTCTCATGATGTCCTCCTGGTGCAGAAATAAAAAACCCTGCAGCGCTAACCGCAGGGTTTTCTATTTGATTAACTTACTAAGTTAACAAATTAAAGATCGAAAGAAACGACTGGTCCTACGCTTAGCATCCAAAGTTTCTGTCCTACGTTCCCGCTGTTTAGAGTGTAAGCAAACGAGACATCAAGACCTAACTTTGTTGCATCAGCAACCGGATATAAGAATCCAGCGCCGAACTTTACTGCAAACAGGTTACTGTTGACACCTGCTGCTCTGTAGTAGTCGTAACCAAAGGCTAGTTTGAAATAGGAGTAAGGCATTTCTAATCTGCCTTCTGGTCCTAAAAACATGCTGTAGCCCCATACGCCTGCCGCTCTAGCCATTAGGAAGTCTAGATTCATGCCAAGGCTGAAGTCCTTAACAAAACCATCACCCTGATAGAGTGAATAGTACATTGCCGGACTTACGTTGAAGCCGCTCGCGCCGCCTTTAACTTTTGCATAACCAAGTTTTGCATCCATTTTCATTTCGCTTGCAAAAACTGATGTAGCAAGAAGAGCAACTGCTGCTACTAAAAAAAGCTTCTTCATTTTCAAATCCTCCTCTTAAAGATACTTTCTATATTATGACCAACACTAGTGATTATTATGTGGTCTTTTAATTATGTCAAACATAAAATTAAAAAATATTTAACCCCCCTATATTAATATGGTTGACGATTTGACGGTTATTGGGTAAAGCTTTTGCTTGCTTGGAGCCCAGGTAGCTCAGTCGGTAGAGCAGTAGACTGAAAATCTACGTGTGGGCAGTTCAATCCTGTCCCTGGGCACCAGCGGCTTTCGAGGTTTTTAGGGGGTATTTATGCAGATCGACAAACTGTACGATAAAAGGACTGTGGGGCGTAATATAGGAAAGAGCCTCGTTACCCAGAAGGACTATGATAAGTACAGAGACGGGCAGGAAGATTGCGCCGATACACCTGATGTTATCGAGCTCGATACCGAGCTCGACGACATGCCGAGGGCGAAAGAATATAAAGATTAACTGAATGACTGCATCAAAAATGTGCATCAAAAATGTTGCATTACAGCGACGATAAAATATTAAAATACGATTGACTTTCCGACGTAAATTTATTATCAAGGGTACATACTATTTTAAGGAGGTACCCAAAGTATGAACAAGCTTATTTTTGCATTTTTGTTTGTTTTGCTTTTTGGAAGTCAGTTGTACGCAGAAGAATCAGGGTGTGTGGCGTATCAGGAATACAACGTGGGCGTACACTATACGGACGTTGACGCACATGCAGTTACACCAAGAGGTTCCGGCGACCATAATAGCTCAGT
>JAZDEK010000134.1:0-18991 GCA_043808895.1 Pseudomonadota bacterium | reverse complement strand
AGGCAGGCAGTACAAGTACAATACTGGAAATAACTCCATCCGGAGCTATCAAGAATTCAATACCGGGTGCTGTAAATGAGTTAGATAAATTAGTAGAGGATGGCAGTTTGGAGCTAGGGACTTTTATGGGAGATAAAGGGGCTCTCTACAGGAAAGCGTTGCTTTTATATTACGAAAACCGTTTGGTATCCTTGCAGCTTACAGAAAGCGATCTATATTCTTTGAATGTTCTTAGTGCCGCGCTAACTTATAGGCTTGGGAAACAATATATATATCTCAAAGATAAATTAACTCCCGAACTGGCCGCGTCAGAGTTTATGAGCGTCATTGGTTTTAGCGCCAAGATAACAGAATTCGAGGCTAGGGCCATTAACTTAAAGATCCCCAAGATATCAGATCGAAATGTTCAGGAGGACATCTTGAGAAGGGCCAAAGAAGCCGGCGAACGTGCTGCCCAGAGAGGCTCAGAGCGAATAAAATAGGCCAAAGATAGATAAAAAGGTTATATAGATATTAGATTGACAATTATGGAAGAAAAGTGCTAAAAAGCGACTAAAGGTTTTATATCGGAGGGCCATTCAATGAAGAGATTTTTTACCGTTCTATTTTTAACTTTAATTTTTTCAGCAGTGTTGAGCGCGGCAACGCCGCCTATAGCCGTAGTGTACCAAAACGGCGCGGCTTATATTAAGGTAACCCCTCGTTCTGGCGCCAACATGTGGCTAAGGATCAATGAGGAAGCGGAGAGGGTGTATATATTTGAGAATAATGAAATGAGACTTATAAATCCGGAAACCGATGAAATTAGGTTATCAACGTTGCTTATCGGAGAGACCAGGCCTATAGATGGAATAGAGTACAAGTTGGTGAGTCAAGGTGAAACAGGCCCCGGTCTTTATATAGGTGTTAATAATTCAACGCTGTATGAAATAGACGGCAAAGCCGGTTCAAAACCTGTACCAAGTAAAACAAATTGGGTAGAAAAGTTAAAAGAGATCGGCTTTGGTGAAGTGCACAAAAAGCTTTTAGAATATTCTGGCACACATCAGTTAAGGTATCCAACATACATATCAATAGATCGAAAGTATCCGAGCCGACAGGAATACACAACGATATATAGTCTGTACAGCGACGGATTCCAAGTTATTACCACTGGTAGTAACGTGCGGTTATATTCGTCGGAAGATCCCATTGTTCAAAGGAGCTATGAACGTTATTTAATAAGAGGGGGTGCAAGCGGCACAGGCGGGCACGCAAGCCAGACCTATGATTTTGATGCTGCAAGCGGCGAGATGATAGCTGCAAAATTGACTAAAGTTGCTTGGACCAAAGATATGGTAGTAAAACAAATGGGATACGAACTTTCGTTAGTTAGAATCCCCGCGGATATTGAACTCCTGGACAGCGGCTTTTTAGACAAGGCGATAGAATTTGGGCTTACAGCGGAAGTTGAAACAATAGTAAAGAGTCTACTGGCTTTGGATGACCAAATTCCCAGAACAAAAATAGCTCTTTCAAATTTAACCGGCATGAAAGAAAAGGCCGGATACTTCTCAACGATGAAATTTTCTGTTGACGACTACGTTACAATGCCACCGAGCGAGCTACTTAAGGGCGACAACATCAAAAATCTTTTGAAAAATGATCTTAAAACGATTTTGGAACACAAAGATACCAGGGACGCCGGAATGGTGATCGCGAACTCCCTGTATACGATACTTACCAAAGCTCAAAGAGTTAATGACCTTGATGACCTGAAAAAGATCGCGTACGAAACAAGGACTTCATTTATGGCTGACATTATTGAGGGTGGAAAGGAGCACGCGCGAAAAGTTATTTCACAAAATTTTGAAGGCCGAGAGGGCAAACTTAGAGTTCAAGACTTCCTGGGTGTAATGGGCGAAGTATATCGCGAGGTGATAATAGCGGATGCTGAACAAAAAATAACGGACGGTACTTTTACGCGCGGAGACTTTTTCGCGTTGTATATGCTTCAAGCGGCTTTGAACTACACCCTTAGTAATTATAAAGAACTCGGACTTTCCAACGAGCTTACGCCGCTAGACATAACCAAGGGCTCTTTCAGCCTTATGAACTTTGGTTATAGAATAGACAACATTAAATCCAGGGTTGAATCTGGTAATATCAAAGTGGCGGATCTGGACATAAGTAAAGACGCTAAAGAGTTCTTTGCACGCGCGGTGGAATATGGTAAAGATGCCGCATATGCGAGTACAAGGCCACGAGCTTACTAATTACGATGTAGCGATCGTTGGGGCGGGTTGCCCCCCTGTGGGACAGTGTAAAAGTGGCTATATAAAATTAGCTTGACAAAATGAAATCAATGTGATAAAAGTTGGTACAAGTATTTTGTGTTGGAGGTTTATAGAATTATGAAGAAACTTTTTAGTGTTTTATTTTTAACAATTTTTTCGGGTACTATTTTGGCTGATGGCGGTGACGGATGGCAGAAACCCGTTACTCCTATAAATGCTTTTCTTAACACATCTAGTGGAGATTACGTTAGGGTCAATATAACAGAAGTTAACACCGGTACAAAAGAAGTCAGGTATACCGTGGAGGATGTTTCTAAAACTATAACTGTTGCACGTCCGTACACACCACCTAAAAAGTCCAGTATTAACATCATAAATGTTGGCGGCAGCGGTAATATTACAATGCAAGATGTTTCTGGGAGTTCAATTAAGATAAGTAGTAGTGGACAATCTAAAGAGAATTTAAACCTTTCAGGGATCGAGAACAGCGATATATCGTTAAAAGGAGATAATGGAATTTATAATCTACAGTACTCCCCAGCTTCTGTAGACCTCACATTTAAGATATTAGGTAACGCTGATAAAGTGAACGTTGCAAAATTAAGCGATGTATATACAACACATGATGCTTCACTGGAGGCTAATAAGAGTATAGTGCTGTATCCGGTTTTAGATGAAAAAGTAGTTGCACAACTATTAACAAAGAACTCATCTTATAATTTTCAAGGCATTCTAAAGTCGTTAGGCAAATATACTCAGTACATGGTCATGGCTACTACAGGTACCAAAGCAGTTATAAAACCGTTGATCCCTACTTCTGATAAGGACTACGATGAGTTGGAGATATTAGTAGATATTAAAGACCTGATCCCATATCAGCAGTTTGATCCTAGTACGATAACGGCGTTTAGGGAAAGAACCACTAGAGATTATACTAGAACATCTCCGTCAGATTTAATAAAACAACAGGAGATCGTAGAGGATCTCTTAAAACAAGACCTTCGTATGTTGCTCAGTGACCCAGATACCAGAGCGCTCGGAATTAATATCTCAAACAACCTCTATACATTTTTTGCTACGGCTAAAATGAACGACAAGCTTAATCAATTACAAGAGATCGTATATGAAACTAGAACAGAAATCCCAGTTCAGCAAGTTTCTCAAGCGCGACAGAATGCTCGTCTCGAGCTAGAAAGGTTGGTACAGGACGGGGAGCTGGACCCAAGAAAATTCTTTGGTTACAAAGGCGAACTGTTACGTGAGGTATTGCTTCTAGATGCCAAAGAGAAACTAGAATTAAGGACATTAACTAGTGCCGATCTTCACAACCTGTATGTTCTTGAGAGCGGATTAGCTATAATGCTTAAGTTCTATACGGCGCAGCTCGACGTAAAGGGTTACAGTGTAGCTGAAGAAGCCTACAACCTTATTGGTTTTAATTTCAAAGTTAATGAGTTTAGCGAGATAGCTATTAAGAATAAACTAGACGGTTTTGTGGATATAATGGACGAAAACATCAGAAAAGAATTTACGGAACGCGCAAGAGCAAAGGGGCAGGAAGCCGCTATTAAGGGCGCAAGAAAAATTTAGATAATGACAATCTTTTAGCGTTGTTAGATAATCCCTTCGGGGAACAAAATGGCAGATTACGATGTAGCGATCATTGGGGCGGGGCCCGCGGGCATTACCGCCGGCATATATCTTGCCCGCTCTGGAAGAAAAGTAGTTATCATAGAGGCTGGAGCACCGGGCGGACAGGTCTTTGTAAATCATCTTATAGAGAATTACCCGGGATTTCCTGAACCAATACCGGGCGCTGAACTTGCTGAAAGGATGCAAAAACAGGTGGAACGCCTTGGTGTCGAAATAAAAAATATCCCCATAACAAATATTACGAAACAGGGCGACGGTGAATTTGTCCTTGAGGGCCTTAGTACAAAAATAACCGCCAGAGCCGTAATTATCGCCACGGGCTCAACCCCAAAACCGCTGAACGTCCCAGGAGAGGAAAAACTTTTCGGCGCGGGAGTTTCTTACTGCTCAACATGCGACGGTATGTTCTTTAAAGGCAAGGACGTTGTTGTGGTCGGCGGCGGGAATTCCGCTCTTCAGGGTGCGGAACACCTTGCAAGAATATGCAAAACAGTTACGCTCATCCATAGAAGGGATGCCTTTAGAGGTGATGTGATACTTGTTCAGAGAATAAAGAAAATAGAGAACATAGAAATTATGACAAGCTCTGTTGTTATGGAGATAACCGGCGACAAAAAAGCGAATGGCGTAAATGTAAGGGATATAAAGACCTCGGCCGTAAAGAACGTAAGATGTGACGGCGTATTCATATATATAGGATCAACGCCGCAAAGCGCCTTTGTTAAGGATATTATTGAATGTTCCCCCGCAGGCTATATAAAGGTACAAACCGACATGTCCACAAGCCTTGAGGGGCTGTTCGCCGCGGGAGACGTGGTAGAAAAAGAATCCCGCCAGATAGTCACCGCCGTTTCGGACGGCTGCATAGCCGCCCTCAGCGTGGATAAATATCTATCGGTTTGATCTTTTCATGTTGCATTATCGGCATTTTATCGGCACAATAATGGCATACAAAAAATGAGAGATTTTAAGAAGATATTATACGCATCAAGCATGCTAGCAACTTTAGTTAAAGGACTTTCCGTCGTTATGGCGAGCATTTATTTCTATGATATTAGAATGCATTTTGCATATATGCGACTTACCCCTGTATTGTTTATAAAATGGGCTTTTATTTCTACGATATGTAACTTGGGGCTCTGGTTTATTACGACCAAATGGGCAAAAAAGTGGAAAATTGTCGCTGTAATTATGTATGCCCCAACTTTGTTTCTATCTCCGATGTTGCTTCCCTGTTACAATTGGATATGTTCGTTAGCTTTTTTTATTCTATCGATCTTAATATTAATTAAATTTTTTCCATGGAGAAAATAAAAATGCTTCCATTTCCATCTTTGCTTAAAGAATCCGCAAGAAAAGAAGCGTACGAATTTATCGACAAACAATATAAAAAATTGCCTAGAAATTCAGACGGGAGTTTTGATGAACGTTCTGGCGGTTTCAATGATAACGATGTAGATGCACTACGGCATGCGTACGTTAGCGGGATATTTACTCAGACTTATGGAGAAAAAGCTGCCGATATTTTTGGCAGAATGAACGAATACTCTCCCGGCGCAGGGGCTTCCTCTTACGGTGACTCCAAATCAACGAACATGGATCTATGGAACAATAGCGTGGGTAGAAAATACGGCAAAAAAACCAAAACGGGCAAAGAGCTTTTTGATAAGTTACTCAAAGCTCTAAAAAAAGGCGAGTTGATAATAGGCCTTGATGATCCCAGAAAATATGATGGTGCCCCCGCTGCTATACAAAGCAGAAGGAAAAACAGTGTAATTGTGCTTAAAGAAAGTAAAACAGGCGAAAATCTTGTTTTCTTTGACCTTGATACACGCACAGTGCTTACAAAACCTGAGTTTTTGTCACTTATTTCCAGCGGTAAATACCCCAACTACGAAATAAGGAATATTAACGGCAAAGAGACTCCTGTTTCTAAGAAGGATGGGCTAGATTTTAATAACCTTTGCTAGACTGCAAATCCTGGCTGACGGCTGTATACCCGCCCTCAGCGCGGATAAATATGTTTCCCTTGAAAAATAACAGATTCTGTGCTTAATTACCCCAGTTCAATCAGCTGAAAAGAGAGTGTAACTAAAGGATATATTATACTTTTTTTAATAATTTCTCAAAATAAGTCATAAGGAGGGAAGAGGGTTATGGCTGTGTCCATTGATAACAAAAGGATAGTGACGATCGTTTCTGTTGACGGAACCGGTAAGACCACAACTGCAAAGAGGTTACTCAATTTTAAAAATCCTCTTCCAAGTGAGCCGGAAGAACAAAGCCGCGGATACACTTTATTTTCTAAGACATTCATGACAGATGTAAACGACAAGGAGCTCTACGTTATAGATACGCCGGGGTCCTTGAACTATATAAACGACGTTATAAACTGCGCAAGAGTTTCTAATGGTGCTGTTTATGTTCTTAATGCCACACAGAGTTCTTTTGACCACGGGTTAAGACTATGGTGGAGAATTAACGACTACAACGTCCCGACCATGATATTCGTGAATATGATGGATATGGTCGAAGCGGATTTTGATAAAGTCCTTGATGGCATAAAGAACGCGTTCAATATTTCGCCTCTTCCGGTAGCGATACCTGTTGGTAACGGCGCGGAATTCAGCGGTGTTATAAATCTTATGACACAAAAGCTCTATACATATAAAGACGACAGCGGAAAGGCAAAAGAGGAAGACATCCCGGAAAAATACGCCGACCTTGTGAAAAAATACAGGGACAAGATGATAGAGGCTATTGTTGAGACTGACGAAAAATTAATGGAAAAATATCTTGAGGGCAAAGAGATCACGAACGATGAATTAAAAACAGTTCTTGGTCACTCTGTTAAGGCAAGAACAGCGTTCCCTGTCTATGTGGGCTCAGCTGATAAAAATATAGGCGTAGATCTTTTAAGGGACGCGATATTTTATTATCTCCCGACCACGACGGAATTCTCTCCGATAACTTTTCAGGACGGGACAAAACCAGAAGCAAAGAACACAGCTCCATTTTCCGCCTATGTTTTTAAGACCAGGATTGATGCTTACACCGGAAAAACAAATTACATAAAGATCTTAAGCGGAACTCTTAGCAAAGCAACAAAGGCGAGCATTGTGGACGTAGATAGAGCACTAAAGGTATCAAAAATAAGCAAACCATATCCGGAAGGTTTAAAAGCCGTTGACGAGGCTTATGCGGGCGACATAGTGGTCCTTGATAAGTGCGATGACATAAAAACGGGATTCTCGCTGATAGATTCATCTTTGGGTAAAAAACCGATTGCCGCTTCTCCTGAACCGAAACGTGTTCTTACATACGCGGTTGATATGTCGGACAAGGGAATGGAAGAAAAAGTTGCTGATGCGATAAAAAAGATACGCGAAGAAGACCCCTCTATTACTTATCTAAGGGTTCCAGAGACAAGAGAGTTTGTTATATCCGCGCTCGGACAGCTTCAATTGGACGTTGTAAACGAGATGCTAAAGAACAGATACAAACTTCAGATCTCAATGCGTCCTCCAAGAATTCAGTACCGTGAAACGGTTAAAAAGTCCGTGCGTGTTCAGGGTAAACACAAAAAACAATCCGGCGGACACGGACAATACGGCGACTGTTGGATAAAAATGGAGCCGCTCCCAAGGAACAAAGGTTTTGAATTCGTTGACGCGATAGTCGGCGGAGTTATTCCCAGGAACTTTATCCCGTCCGTTGAAAAAGGAATTGTCAAAACAATGGACAGGGGATTTGTGGGTGGATACCCCGTTATAGATGTCAGGGTCACGTTGGACGACGGAAGTTATCACGACGTAGATTCATCTGACATGGCGTTCCAGATAGCAGGGTCCATGGCATTCAAAAACGCGATCGAGGAAGCAAACTCAGTGCTTCTTGAGCCTATAATGGACGTTACTATCAACGTGCCCGATAGATTTGTGGGCGCTATAACAAACGATTTAAGCGGAAGAAGAGGAAGGATAAGCGGCATGGATTCGTCCACAGAGGGCAGCGTTGTAAAAGCAAGAGTGCCTTTGTCTGAGCTTCTTACCTACGCACCGGAACTTCACTCGATGACACAAGGGTTAGGGCTTTTTGAGATGAAATTTTCCACATACGAAGAAGTTCCTATGCAGAACGTCGCCAAAATAATTGCTGACACAAAGAAATGGAAAGAAGAGGAAAAACAGGAGTTGTAATATGGATTGCACAAATAAAAATAAAAATTTAAAAATGTGTAACTGTACTTATTCTCCATGCGGCAGAAAGGGGAATTGCTGCGAGTGTATTGCGTACCACTTAAAGAGCGAACAAGTTCCTGCGTGTTTTTTTGACGCTGAAACAGAAACCACTTACGACAGGAGCGTTGAGAATTTTATAACGATGTACAACAAAAAGAGAGGGAAATAATGGGAAGATCAGAAGACACATGGCGCGTATTTAAGATAATAAGCGAGTTCGTTGACGGGTTCGAAAAGCTCGGGAAAATAGGCCCCGCTATAACTATTTTCGGTTCAGCCAGGATAAAAGAGGGTAACCCTCTTTATAAAGCCGCGCGCGAAATGGGAAAAGAGATCGCTCGCGCTAAGTTCTGCGTGATAACGGGCGGAGGCCCCGGTGTTATGGAAGCTGCCTCACGCGGTGGAAAAGAGGCTGGCGGAAAGGTCATAGGCCTCAACATAAAACTCCCAAAAGAGCAGGGGAATCCGTATCTTGATCTCAGGATCGATTTTAATTATTTCTTCTGCAGAAAAGTTATGTTCAAGAAATACTCGAACGGAATAATAATTTGTCCCGGCGGATTCGGCACCATGGACGAGATGTTCGAAGTATTGACGCTGATACAGACAAGAAAAACCCGATGGACACCGGTGGTGTTGTACGATTCGGCGTATTGGAACGACCTCATTGAGTTCTTTAATACTCATATGCTTAAAAGAGGCTACATAAGTAAGTCCGATCTAAATCTTATAAAGCTCACCGACGATCCTAAAGAAGCTGTAAAGTTCATTACGGACGTATATAAGTCTACAGAGGAAGCCAGAACCTCGCTGATAGACCTGGAGGAGTAGTTTAGATGCATATATGCATGATAAACATTCATGGTCATCTTAAGAAAGAGGGTTCGCCCATAGGTGGACATCCTGATTCCGGTGGCCAAATAGTTTATGTGCTTAATCTTGCGTATTACCTCGGCCAAAAAGGACATAAGGTTGATCTCTTTACCAGAGCGTTTAAAGACAACAAGTGGAAAGGCTTTGATGTAAAGGTGGAAAAGCTTGCAAGCAACAGCAACGTAAATGTTGTGCGTATCCCCTGTGGTCCAGCCGGTTTTGTCTCAAAAGAGGAAATGTGGCCTTACCTTAGTGAATTTACGTCGGGAATAGAGGATTATTACGAGAAGAACAAAAAAAGTTTTGATGTTATAAACACACATTACGCGGATTCCGGAGCGTGCGGAGTTCTTTTAAAGGCGAGGACTGGAAAACCGTTAATACACTGCGGACACTCAATGGGCGCGATGAAACTCCAGAACGCGGGAGTTACTCAGGGTAACTTCCTCAGCGTCAATAAAAAGTATAGTTTCCACACCAGGTTATTCGCGGAAAGAACAACTCTTAATTGGGCTGACAACGTTATAGTTTCCACAGAGGACGAACGCTATCAGCAGTATGGTCTTAACCTTTACGATGGCGCGATCGATGTGGAAGACCCAAAGTTCATGATAGTGCCGCCGGGCGTTAATACCGAGGCTTTTTATCCGTTCAAGGGCAAGATAACTCCCGTAGATAAAAAGGCGGAAAAAACGATCGAGTCAATAATGGAAGACGGTATTGATCCATCACGCAGAAGTTTCCCCTCTATATTTATGGTCGGACGGCTTGATCCCAGAAGAAATATCCTGGGTCTTATAGAAGCCTATGCCAATAACAAACAGCTTCAAGATATTTCAAATCTTTTCATATCGTCAGGCGGGCTTTTGGACCCAACGTTCATAAAGAATTGGGAAGGGATGCAGACAAACTACAAAACTCTTTTAAAAGATATAAGAAAGATAATAGTGAGGAGTGGACTTCAGGGCAAGATAGTTCTTACTGATATATTCGATTACGACGGTGAGTATCCAGGGATACTTCGTTACGCTGCAAAAAATAAATGGGTTTATATAAATCCGGCGCTCCACGATAATCGTGGTATTGCGGTTCTTGAAGCAATGGCGAGCGGGCTTCCTGTTGTTACAACGTCCACGGGTTGCACAGCGCAGCTTGTGAATAACGGAATGTACGGTGTGCTTGTTGAGCCCACCGACCCCCGAAGTATAGCCAACGGCCTTTTATCTATACTCAGCGATGAGAATGAATGGGACAGGCTCTCCAAGAAAGGACACGACTTTGTGGTAAAAAATTACGCGTGGTCTGTTATATCCGAAAAAATAGAGAAGATACTTAAAGACGCCGTCGCCAAAAAAGATAAGATCAAATCGAGTTACGCGCTTTTACCGCCCAGGTATTTAAGAAAGCCCAGCGACAAAAGCGAAAAAGATCTGATAGACGATCTGAGGACTTTCTTGTTCAACGTTGCTGAAGGTAAACGCCAGGCTTCAAAAGTTTCACGCGATCTAGCTGACCTTATAATAGATGAGCTTACAAGAAGAAAAAAGAAACCGTTCGTTTTCGCGATGCTTGGCGAAACAGGCGCGGGAAAAACGACTATAGCGAATAAATTATCACGCACACTTAATAACCTCGGGTATGAGTCCGTGTTCTTTAAGATGGAAGACTATATGGTGGACCTTCCAAAGGACATGGTGGATAAAAGGGTCAAGGCCGGAGTACGCCAATCGGTCGGCATAGGCGAAATAGATATCAGTACCCTCAACGCCCATATAAAGGCGCTCCTCGACGGTGAAACAATAGTATCGCCGGTCGTGAACGTGAAAGCCAACTCAAGAAAGATGCGCACTATAAAAGGAAAACCCCTCTACGTTATAATAGTGGAAGGAGTTTACTGCGATAAATTAAGGAACGTGGACATGCTTGTCCACTTTGACATAGATTTTGACCAGCTGCGCGAACAACGCGCCAAAAAAGAGGACGCGTTTCTTTATCCAAAAGAGGATTCAATGAGAACGTTCCTTGAGGATATAACAAGAACAGAACATGAATATGTGACAAAAACGGGGTTGGCTGAAAAAGCCTCGCTCAGGATAAACAGTAAGTACGAGATCCTCTATAGAATTCACTCCGACAAAGACGGAGTGATGGTTTAGCGCTCCTCATCGCCTGGGTTTACTGGCATGGACAACGGATTAACGCACTTGTGGATGGCTTCACTGACGTCACACTGTTTTATCACATACAGACTGCCGCTGAGGTATGAACAATCCTGGTTTGTCATGCATGGTTGGTCTATGCACACGAACGAATCACTTACGTTCATACAGTATTGATCATTGTCGCAAACAGGGGCACACGACGTTGCCGCCTGATCAACGCTACTGATTATAGGAGGATTCCTGTCTCCGCCGGCAGAACATCCGCCTACGACTACGAGTACTGTTAAGATGTAATAAAATTTTTTCATTTTGAAACCCCCTTCTTTGTTTATCTAATTACACATTATACCAAAGGTTGAACACTTTGTCAACAATTTTCTTTGGTGGACGGCGATATATGGTGCCCAATATATTGTAATTGCCAAAACAGTAAGCTGGTATTGGGTTAACAGCTCAATTTTCTTGCAAAACGCAGGACAATACCATATATTATTCAAGGGAGTAGCCACATACATGAGAATCAAAAAGCTGGAGCTTCTGGGATTTAAATCCTTCATGTCAAAGACCGTTATTGGCTTTGATACCGGTATCACAGGTGTAGTTGGTCCCAATGGCTGCGGAAAAAGTAACATCGTCGACGCTCTGCTTTGGGTCATGGGCGAGCAGAGCCCAAAAATGCTTCGCGGCGGAAGCATGGACGACGTTATATTCAAAGGCAGCGATATCAGAAAACCCTCGTCGCTGGCAGAGGTTTCGGTCACACTGGAGAATGACGGAGTTTTTCCGGTGGGTTATCTTAATTTTTCGGAGATCAGTATTACACGCCGCTTATATAAGGACGGCGAGAGTGAATATCTTATAAATAAGGTCCCTGTCAGACTTAAAGATGTTAAAGAAGTTTTTATGGATAGCGGCGCGCGCACTTACGCCGTTATAGAGCAGGGTGAGATAGAAAGGGTGATCCTTGCAAAGCCTGAGGACAGGCGCGAGATAATAGAGGAAGCCGCCGGTATTACTAAATACAGGACGAGAAAAGAGGAATCACAAAGAAAACTTGAGACCACTGAACAAAATCTATTGAGGCTGAACGATATAATCTTGGAGCTTGAAAAACAGCTCGGTGATGTGGAACGCCAGGCCAAAAAAGCCCAGGGGTATAAAAAACTCAGTGGCGAGCTCAAAGAGCTTGAACTTAAACTCGGCTCACGTGATTATGCCAGGTTGAATTCTGAATCCCTGACGCTGAGAGAAGAAATAAATAAATATGAAACGGAAAAGCAGGACCTTGTCGGAACTATATCAAAATGCGAACTCGATCTTGAAACACGGAAATCACAAAAGTTGACAGTTGAAGAAGAACTTAACGATCTGCAGAACAGAACGGTCGAGCTTAACACCTCTATAAACACATCACAGGCAAAACTTGAGATGATAGAGGCTGAAAAGGGAAATATCGCCAATAACGCCGAGATACGAAAACACGAAATAGAGTCGCTTAATATAAGGATCGAACGCGGTGAAAGCGAGATATCAGGAATAGACACACAGGCTCAGTCCCAGGAAGAGGTGCTTAAAAAAGCGGAAGGTGAGGTTTCGAACGCTGAATCCAAACTAAATAGTAAAATAGAGGAATACGAAGCGCTTCAGTCCGGTATGGAAGAGAAAAAGTCAAAACTCCTTGAACATGTGCAAAAAGAGATCACCGCTCAGAACAATATAACAAATTTCACCGAGCGGCTTGAAAGTAACTCCGTTAAACTGCAGCGTTACACGAATGATAGATCAAAGTACGAAGCTGAATTGTCGGCAGCTAAAGAAACATTGTCGCTACTTGAAGACAAATTCACGGACGGTCAGCGTAAAAGAACTGAGTTGGACAAAGAGTTGAGCGAGCTTAAAACAAAGCGTGATGTTCTGGAAAAGTCTTCTGTTGAAAAAGATAAACAAAGGGACGAGGCCAAACTGAGGTTGAACACCGTTAACTCCAGGTTCGATCTTTTATCCGACCTTTCAAAAAAACTTGAGGGTGTTTCCAGCGGCGTAAAATACATAGTAAACTCCGAGAAGTGGAAGACCAACGTGACCGGTCTTTTGGCCGACATTATAGAGACAGCCCCCGAGTATGAAAAAGCCGTAGCGGCTGTTATCGGCGGTAACATAGACGCTCTGATAGTGGATGACAGCGATTCCATTCTGGGCATTATAAACAACCTTAAAAAAGAAAAACAGGGACAAGCTTGCTTTATTCCGTCGAAACTAAAAGATAGTGTTGAAGAGAATCCTTTCACGAACAGCGGCTCCATGCTGGGCTGGCTTACAGGGAATAAAAAGCCGGTTGAGTTCTGGTCGGTACTTAATTTTGATAAAAAGTACGAGCCTGTTATCAAGTCCCTTTTCTCAAAAGTTTATCTAGTTCAGGATGTGGGCTCAGCACTTAGTCTTTGGGCGGAAGCCAAGACCACGGACTTTGTCCTTGTTACAATGGACGGCGACGTAATAGACGGTCGTGGTGTTATAAGAGGCGGAAGTCCCGAAGCAGTAGGCAAAGGCCTTCTTGAGAGAAAAAGAGAGATAAAGGATCTTGAGGTAGAGAAGAATTACCTTGTGAAAAAACTCTCCGGGCTTGAGATCGAATGCGCCGATATTAACGAGTACTCTGTGGAGACAGCGTCCAAAATAGACAAGATAAACTTGGATCTTTCATCCATAGCTGTTGATGTTGCCTCGCTTTCAAAGGAGCTTGATTCCGTAAGGAACGATTTCAAACGCCAGGAACAGCGTCTTTCTGAAACAAATTTTGAAATTGATCAGCTGAATTTTGAGAACTCACATCTTAACAAAGAGATCGAAAGCGCAAGGACGTTACTAGGTTCAAGCGGCGATTCAAAGCTCAACATAGAAAATGAACTAAAGGGCGAAAAATCAAAACTGGATGTTTTGGCCGCCGATGTTGAAATGATGCGAAAGAACGTGACCGATCTTAAGGTTTACGCGTCTCAGGTCGCAGAAAGATTTAAAACCGTGGATGAGAGAAGAAGATTCCTAAGGGAAGCGATAGACAGCGATAAGAGTAGGCTCACCGCGCTGTGCGACGAGAACCAAAGGGCAAGCACAAGGGTCAGTGATCTTGACGGTGAGTTTGCGGGCACAAAGGACCAGGGTCATCAGGACATGCAGCGTCTGGACTCCGTTAACAAGGAAATAAACGAGATCAGACAACGCTACAGCGACATCAACGATGCGGTAACCGGTTTTGAGAAGATGATCAGGGACACAAGGCACACTCTGGATAGTCGTGCCGATGCTGTTAACGCCGTCAACGCCTCGCTTGCCGAGATATCGATCAATCAGGGCGTTCTTAAACAAAGATTTATGGATAAGTACGAAACGGATATTATCTCAGTTTACGAAACATACATGAAAGAGGAAATTAACGAGGACGAAACCAGGGAAGATATTACCTCGCTTAATAGAAAACTAGGCGACATGGGCCAGGTTAATCTTTTGGCGATAGATGAATTTGATAAACTCAATGAACGCTACACGTTCCTGAGCGCACAAAAACAGGACCTTGTCACGTCCATGGAAGACCTAAGAACAGCGATAAGGAAAATAGACGATACTAGTAAAACAAGGTTCAAGACCACGTTCGAACTTGTTAACGAGAAGTTCAAGAAGTTCTTCCCAATACTTTTTGGAGGAGGAACTGCGGAACTTGTTATGACAGATCCGGAAGATCTTTTGACCACCGGTGTAGATGTTGTGGCGCAACTTCCAGGAAAGAAAACAGAGAACATAAATCTATTCTCCGGCGGAGAAAAAGCACTGACCGCCATAAGCCTTGTGTTCTCGATATTCGCCATCAAGCCCTCACCGTTCTGTATCCTTGACGAGGTAGATGCTCCGCTTGATGATGCCAACATTACTCGATTCAACGAGGCTGTAAAAGCGCTCATGGATAAATCACAATTTATCGTTATCACTCACAACAAGAAGACCATGGAGAACTTTGACGTCCTCTACGGCATCACAATGGAAGACCCCGGGATATCAAGGATAGTTTCCGTTAAAATGGGAGATCTTGAGAAAACAACGTCGGTAGCTAAACCTACCGGCGAACTTTTTCCCAATAGTTCGCAAGATACAGTATCGCTGAATACCACGACATAATTATTGAAAGTACTAAAAGCACGTTGCCGCAATAGGCGGCGTTCGCGCCGAAGAAATCACCGTATATGAATAATCCGCCGAGCCCGAACATCTGAAGTGCCGTCTTACGTTTGCCCTCGGTGCTTGCGTGTATGACCATGCCCTCGCTGGCGACCACTGCTCTAAGCGTGATGATTATCACCTCGCGCGACAGAATTAGGATCGGGATAAAAACATTTATCCTGTTCAAATGCATCAACATAAGAAGCGACACGAGTACTGTAAGCTTATCCGCCATAGGGTCTATTATTTTGCCGGTGTTCGTTACAGCGTTGAACTTTCTCGCTATATATCCGTCCATCAGGTCGCCTATACCTATTATTGAGAGTATGCCCGCCGCGTACCAGCCGTGTACGATGCTATCGTCCCACAAAAGATAAATTATTAACGGTAAGAGCAAGAGGCGGGACACGGTTATAATATTCGGGATATGTTTTCTTATCTTCATACGATTTCCATTATCACTGTAAACTAAACCACGCAATTCAAGATTTAAATATCCTTCCGTGCTGACGGGGTCAGTCTTTATAGAGTCTCATAAGGGAGCATGCTTTGTTGATAACGGACTCCGCGTTCTCAAGCCTGTTCTCGTAGTTGTTGGCGAATATCGCGAACGTTAGTCTTTGCCCGCCAACGGTGTCTACATATCCGCTGAGTGTCCTTACATTCTTTATATATCCGGTCTTGGCGTGTACATGTCCTTTTAATTCAGGCGAGTCCAGCCTTCTTCTTAATGTGCCGGACATTCCGGATGTGCTCAAAGCGTTAAAAAAAGTATGATAGTAATAACTTTTTGATATGTGGTGGAGGAGTTGGGTCATGTAGTCGGGCGATATTAAATTGAGCATGGAAAGCCCTGATCCGTCGGCTATAAAAAGGATGTCTTCGGGAAGTTCATATTTTTTGAATATCAGATTTACGGCGAGTCTTCCGTTGTATGTATTTCCCTCATTAAAATAAATAAATCCTAAAAGTTTAATAAAGCTCTCTCCGTAGAGGTTGATACTGTACTTGAGGAAATCGTTTATTATGTATTTAAGGGGCGGAGACTTTGCCGAAGTTATTAGTAGGGCTGTTTTTCTGTTAAGGGCGTATCCGGTGTCGCGGGCGTCAACCGGTCTTCCTGAAACGGTTATACCCTCGTTCTTAAGCGCCTCGTAGAAAAGTGTTGTAAAGTAGAGAGTGGGGTTGTTAACAGACACCCATTTGTTTACTGTTGGTGAGCTGTAATTCATCTCACCGTCTATGAAAAGGTTGTTTGAGTCCTCTTTTCTTTTAAAACTCAGGCTGCTTTTTTTATCCGTGACCCTGACGGAATTTATTACGTTAACATACTGTGTGTCCGGGTGTTTCTTTATTTTCGCGTATCTTTCCTGGCCGGGATACAGACTGAGCTCAACACAGTTGTTGTTTATTTGGAGCCCGCTTACCTGCGCGCTGTAACAATTTGACAAGTCGTCCCACGACCATAAAAGCCCTATTTTTTGGTCGTCAAATATTGAATCTATCCCGATGATGTCGCCGTTTATTCTTTTTATGTCCCGTTTTTTGAGTTCCCAGATCCATGGATCAAAATGTTGTGAAGTGAAAGTGGGGTCACCGCCGCCTACGATCACAAGGTTCTTTCCATCGTTGAAAAGTTTGGTCTCAAAACGGTATTCAGAGCTCAACGCCTGAAGCGCGGCAGCCGCGATAACAACTTTCATATTGCTGGCGGGCCTAAATCTTTTTACTTTATTGAGGCTGAAAAGCTCCTGATTGTTGTCCGTAAGAGTAACCCTTACTCCCCAAAATATGTTCTTCGCGTCACTGCTGTTAAATAATTCCGTCAACTTTTCTTTTAGTTGTACAGAGTTTATGGATTCATTAGCGGCAGGTACTTTACAATCTAGCAGTAAAAGTAAGATGGATATTATTGTAAGTCTGCTCAAAATGGTTCGCATTAAGAATGCTCCTGCTATCACCGGCAACACCGTTGCCGGTCAGGTTTGATATATAACTTATTTGCCCGTATCCCAAGGATATGAGAGTGTTCAAGTTGGAACTGTCCGTTACGGTCGCGTAAAAATCTACGCTGAACCTGTAGCCGATTCCCTTTTGCGCGTTAGGGATGGCCGATGAATCAAGAAGTTTGCTCAGCCATAGAAAATCGAAATTAAAGTCCAGGCCGAACCTGTTGTTGAAGGCTATTTTTCTTTCACCGCCTAAATAAATCCCGGTAGCCGTACTCTTGCTTATGTATTGTGGATAAGTGATGATCGGGAAACTATGATGGTGATACCCAATTCTCAAGGCGTAAAAAGACGTGTTATCTACGTTACTGAGAAGATATCTTAGTTTTGCACCTGCGTCCACCCAGTACGGCGACATCAAAACCGAGTTAGGTGTTGCAGGATCCTGTTTTGCCCCCAGAGATACGATTATGCTTTTGTCCCACGTTGCCTCCATGCCTAGCCAGCTCAAAGGCCACAGTGCCGCCTGTATTCGTACGGTAGGGAACATATTATTACTTCCGACCACTACAGCGTCGGAAACATTTTGTTTCATCTGTGTCGCTATTATTCCGGTGGTCAACTCAAAATGTTTTATTTTGTATATATCTTTTTCTTCTTCCAACTCTTTGTATATGGGATGCGATGCGATCTGTTTTGTTTCCTCGTCGGTAATGCTCTGGGAATAATCGAACCGGTCGCTTCCCGCGGTGTGCCACACGTTCTCCTGCCCATAAACACCCAGTGCGGCTAAAATCAAAGTATTCAAAAATAAAAACCTGACCATCACAAAAAATTATAGCGTATTTGTCCTAATGGTAGTAGCTTTAATACAGGTGTATAAAATATGTACACTGTTTTTAGGGGGTTAGCCCCTGCTTGATATTCCCGTTTTTTGTGGTATATAACGTCGCTGGCGCCCTTGTATTTTGGTCGCTGGTATGAAAATTGCAAACAAGTAGGGTAACGAATTGTTATTTTGGAGGTCTTATACCATGAAACACGTTTCCTTTCTCGTGGCGTTATTGATACTCAGCGTCGCTGCGTGCAGCGGCCGTTCAACAAAACCCGATACAACGGACAGTACTACTCCGGCCGTGATAACGGAGCAAGGTATTGTTTTTACAGGGAAATCCGATAGTGCCGATCTGACCATCAGGATCACGGACGATTATTTGAAAACAGTCCTGAACGGTAATCCATATCAATACAACGGTAGCGGTTATACAAACCTCGATCTGTTTTACCAGGTACATTCCGAACTTAAGATCTCTGGCCTCAATTATCCCGGCAGTGATGAAGCGGTGGATATAATCTGTGAATATAATGAGCCTTCAAATCACGTGGACCTGTTTTTAAAAGGTACCGCTGAAAATGGACACACAGGAGCGTATCTGCTCGGTACTGACAGCGTGTTCTACTTCATGGATGATATTAACTCACAGGTATCCATACAGGGTGAGAACGATGAGATAACGGAATTTTACGCTTCGGGAATAGCCATGTTCGGTAATCCGGAAGTTACATTTGAGCTTTTGTGCAACGGCAGCGATAACAACGAATATACAGCTACCATCCATTCCAAT
>JAZDEK010000133.1:0-17451 GCA_043808895.1 Pseudomonadota bacterium | reverse complement strand
GTCCATCATCGGACATCCACAGCCATGCTTCATTGAGTTCATTCCGCAACGATCCTTGTCTTCATGGCTCAATTTATGTTTCGCGAAGAAAAAAAGCACCAGCACTATCAACAGAACAGCACCAAGCGACATTACCCATCCACCTGTCCTAAGTGCGGCTGACTTGTTCTTTTTTCCGTAGTAAAGAAAAAATGTCCCCGCTCCAAAAATGATCAAAGCCGGAATTAAAGGCATAAGTTTTACAAAAGGAAACATAAACACCTCCGTTTATACCGTGATTGTAATACCGATGTGTATAAAGAACAAGTGGAAGAAAAAAAACCTTCGTGTTATCCTTTTTACTATGAGATCTGTTTTTGTATTTGTTTGCCTTGGAGCTCTTACTCTTACAACATGCGGCGGAGGTGACGATAATCCCTGCGCCGCAAAACTATATAATTCTCCGTCGATGATAGTTTACGGGAACAGTATCTACATCAGCTATTACTCAAAGAACAAATATACCGACCCGTCAGCATCCTCATGCACAGAGAGTTCCACGAATTATGACCTCATTTTCTCCTATTCCGCCGACAACGGTAACAGCTGGAGTAAAAAGACCGTAGTATCACAAGTTTTGCCACCCAGCTCGGCTGTAGGACTATCTACCCAGAATATCGCCGTTAACTCAACGGGAAGCCAAATTTTTATTTCATATCTTGACGGCTCGATCTTAAAATGCGCGTATTCGCTGGATAGTGGATCAACTTTTACTTCAGTTACTGTGGACAGCGACAGTGCCGCTACAAATCAAGCGCTAATTATGGACGGCAACGGGAAACTCTATATCGCTTACGATCCGTATCTTTTAACATCCACCGAGGATACTTCCACACTGTATGTTGCCACATCAACGGATTCAGGGGTTACCTGGACGACAACAGAGGTGGATAGCACCGCCGGCACCGGGCATTCACCGTCTATGGCGGTGGACGAAACAAACCAGGTTTATGTAACTTATTATTACGCGACTACAAGCGGTGGATTAAAATACGCTCTCTATAATTTAAGCGCATGGTCAACAGGCTCCGTAAAAGTAGGAGACGGTGCTGTAAGCGGTCTTTTCAGTTCCGTTATAGTTCCTCCCGGGAACACATCTTATGTGGCTTTCTACGACCCGAACGGATACTCAGTGACCAGCGACGGATACATTGAGAACACGAACGGCACATTGAAGTTCACAAAATCCGTATCTCCATCCATTGTTACAATAGATAGCGCGGCTTACACAGGAGAGGCGGTTTCGGCGGGTATAAGCGGGAACAATGTTTACGTTTCTTACGGACAGTACAACCCTTCGGGCGATATCAACGGGTTGAAATTCGCAAAATCAACGAACGGCGGAAGCTCTTTTACTGTGTCTTCCGGATACATAGATACGGACATCGTACCTACGTCCACGACCAGAGGGCTTGTATATCTAAATTCATGTCTTAAGGTTTACACGCTAAATTCTGTTACAACAGTTTACATCGTGTATGTAGCCTCATCCGGAACTGCGCTTAAATTCGCAAAATCCTCTGACGGAGGCGGCACTTGGTCAAAAGTAACGCTATCGTGAAGATCTTGAGTGCTGTTTTGCGCAGCGTGTTTATGCTCTCGGCGTGTATTTTATTTTCCGCGTGCGCGGGGGTCAATAACAGCAACCCTGATATTGAAAGCCTGGTAGTGTCCACAGGAACTTTGTCACCTAGTTTCGATAGAAGTGTAACGTCATATACTTTGAAAGTCTCGCTTGAAACAACAAGTTTTACTGTAACTCCCGTCGCTGTAGCAAGATTTGCTGTTGCCATGAGAGCAACTTTAAGCACCGCCGTTGTAGCCGTAGAATTAAAGTCTAACGAAGAATCAACTCCATTCACAGTAGAACCCGGAACAAGCACCCTCACTATAAACTGTAAATCTCCCGACAAGAAAGTAGAGAAAAATTATGTGATAACCATCATAAGAGGCCTCAGTGTTGAGGAGAGCGTTATTACGGGAAACGATACGGGGAACAGCGATAATTTTGGAACAAGTATCGCGATATCAGAAGATACCCTTGTTGTAGGCGCTCCCCAAGGCGCGGGTACCGGTAACGGAATAGCGTACGTGTTTACAAGAAGCGGATCAACGTGGGTTCAAGAGGCTAAGTTAACAGCATCCGACGGGACAGATGACGACCGTTTTGGATGTAGTGTTGGAATATACGGCGACACCATTGTTGTAGGGGCTATGCGTGAAGACACCACTCAGTTACAGAGCGGTGCTGCATATGTATATACGCGCAGTGGAACAACTTGGACAGAGAGGCAGAAATTAAAAAATCCCACTCCTGGAGCAACTTATTATTTTGGAACAAGTGTCGGTATTTACGGCGACGTAATAGTTGTCGGAGAACCGAATTATCTCACAGGATATTGGGGAGCCGCACATGTTTTCACCGGAAGCGGCGCAAGCTGGGTATACACAACAATACTTACAGCGTCTGACACAGCCGGAAATGATTCGTTCGGGGCCTCAGTAGCAATATATAACGGAACAATAGTTGTGGGTGCTGAAGGAAAACTCTTTAACGTAGGGGCGGTATATGTATACACAACAGCAACGGGTTCATGGAGTGAAAGAGCTATACTCTACGCCGTGGAAGGAGCCGCTGTTAACAGTTATTTTGGGCAGAGTGTTTCTATATCCGGAAATCTTATCGTGGTCGGTGCATATGGAGAAAGTACCACAGCATCAGGGAGCGGTGGCCTCTACGCGTTCATTGGATCAGATTCACTATGGATACCTGACAGTGGAGTTATAAAAGCCGAAGACCCCGAAGTCGGAGATTCTTTAGGCTGGAGTGTCGTAGTACAAGGGAATTTTATAGCGGCAGGAGCTATAAACAAGGACTCAAACAGGGGCGCTGTGTACTTGTTCATGAAAAATACTTCAGGTGTTTGGACGGACAGCGGCGGTCCAACTTATATATCCGGAGCAGCGGTAGGAGATTATTTTGGGTACAGCATTGCCATATACGGAGAAGAAGTTGTAAGCGGAGCGTACAGGGAAATTGAGACTACCCCAGACAGCGGCGCTGTGCATACTTTCTATTAAATCTAGAACAGCATTCTGGCATTCCGGAACATTTTAAGCCACGGACCTGCTTCACCTTTGAACATGTCGCTCGGACGATAAGACATCTGTACTGAACGGAATAATCTTTCAGGATGAGGCATCATGATAGTGACCCTGCCGTCGGCGTTGGTAAGTCCGGCTAGTCCACCTTTTGAGCCGTTCGGGTTGAAAGGATATCTTTCCGTCGGTTTATGAGAATTATCAACAAAGCGTACAGCGACCAGAGAATTCTTTATAACAGAGTTCAAATTCCCAGCGTGTTCAAAATTCGCATAACCTTCTCCGTGGGCGCATGGGATAGGGATAAATGAGCCCTCCATTCCTTTAAAGAACAGCGACGGAGATTTGAGCACTTCTACGGTAACATAACGCGCCTCGAACTGTTCTGACCTGTTCCTTGTGAAAAGAGGCCAAGTATCAGCACCAGGAATTATCTCCCTCAATTGAGCCAACATCTGACATCCGTTACATATACCGAGGCTGAAAGTATTTTTGTTCTCAAAAAATTCAGAGAACATTTCTTTGAGCTCTTTGTTATAGAGGATGGATCTTGCCCAGCCGGAACCGCCGCCAAGTACATCGCCATAAGAAAATCCGCCGCAGGCGACCATGCCGTTAAAGTTCTTTAAATCACTCCTGCCTGACAAAAGGTCCGTCATGTGTACGTCCACAGCGTCAAAACCGGCAATAGTGAACGCCGCCGCCATTTCAACCTGTCCGTTTATGCCCTGCTCCCTTAATATCGCGATCTTTGGTTTTGTAAGCGCGGTGTTTATTTTGAATTTCTCATCAGGGTCGTAGGTAAGTTTAAAATTCATCCCAGGATCTTTTTCATCCAGCAGATTATCAAACTCCTGTTTCGCGCACTCAGGGTTATCTCTTAATTTCTGCATATTGTAGGTGAGCTCTGACCACGTTCTATTTAATTTTGTCATACTCTCGCCGCAGGGCATTTTTTTATCTTCTTTGGGCTGTCCTATTTCAAAAGTTACGCCGCTGAGCTTATATTTCTTAATTATTCCGTTAACATCGTCCAGCTTTTCCGAGGCGACCTGAATTACAGCGCCAAGTTCCTCTGAAAATAGAACTTCAAGCGGATCTCCACCAAGCTGTTTTATATCAACATCGGCACCCATGCGTGAGGCAAAAGACATTTCAGATATTGTAACGATTAGACCACCGTCCGAACGGTCGTGGTACGCAAGAAGCAACTCTTTTTCGATCATCTCCTGTACAGCGTTAAAGAAATTAATAAAAAGTTTTGGGTCATCAAGATCGGGGGTAACACCACCGACCTGGTTATACACTTGAGTAAGAGCGCTGCAGCCAAGTCTATTCTTTTTGCCGCCAAGGTCTATGAGAAGTAATTTTGAGTTATTGTGCTTTTTAAATTCAGGCGTAACGGTCTTACGGACATTTTTTACCGGAGCAAAGGCACTTACAACCAAACTTAACGGCGCTGTGATCTTATGATCTTTCCCGTCGCCTGACTTCCACACTGTTTTCATTGAGAGAGAATCTTTTCCGACCGGAATACTTATTCCAAGCTGGGGACATAACTCCTCGCCCACGGTCTTTACAGCATCGTAGAGATTTGCGTCTTCACCATTTTCGCCGCAGGCGCACATCCAGTTGGCAGAGAGTTTTACGTTACCTATATCTCCAATGTTGGCGCACGCGATATTTGTGAGAGCCTCGCCTATGGCCATGCGGCACGAGGCTTTGGGGTCAACCACAGCAATGTTAGTACGCTCGCCCATGGACATTGCTTCACCGTCGTAAGAATCGTAAGAGCGTGTTGTAACGGCCGCATTTGAGACCGGAGTTTGATATGGGCCTACCATTTGGTCACGGGCGGTGTTCCCCATTACAGTTCTATCCGCAATCGTTATTAAAAAGGTTTTATTCGCCACCGACGGGAGCTTTAGCACCATGTCCCTTGCCTCATCAATATTTATTTTACTTAGATCAAGAGGCGCATGTTCTTGGTTAAGATGTTTTACATCCCTCATCATTTTTGGAGGCTTATGAAGTATTACTCCAACATCGATATCAATGGGTCTGTTCCCAAAATGCTCATCATCGAGAGTGAGTTTCCCGTCGCTGGCAGCTTCACCAAGTACAGCCACAGGACAACGCTCCCTTTCACATATTTTTCTAAATGAGTCGAGTTTTTCCGGCGGCACGGCCAGAACATATCTTTCCTGAGCCTCGCAGCACCAGATCTCCATAGGGTTCATGGACAGGTCCTGATTTGGAATACTGCGCAGTTTAAAATGCCCGCCTGTTTCGAAAACCAGTTCAGGGCAACCGTTAGAAAGTCCACCAGCGCCTATATCGTGAATACTAAGGATAGGATTTTTTTCACCCAAAGATATGCATGTATCTATTACTTCCTGACAACGACGCTGAATTTCCGCGTTACCGCGCTGCACAGAATTAAAATCAAGTTCAGCATCGTTAGAGCCGGTGTCCATGGAAGATGCCGCTCCGCCGCCAAGGCCTATTTTCATTGCCGGTCCGCCGATCTGTATTATGAGCGATCCTGGTTTTATATGTTTTTTCTCAACGTTCGCTCGTTTTATATTACCCATGCCGCCAGCTACCATTATAGGTTTGTGGTATCCAATGTAACGGCCGTTATAAAATTCCTCGTATGTTTTAAATAATCCCAAAAGTTGCGGGCGACCGAATTCATTCCCAAAGCTCGCCCCGCCTATGGGGCCGTCGGTCATTATCTCAAAAGGGGTCGCAAGCCTTGACGGAAATTCAGCGTAATCTTTTTCCCACGGCATTAAAAATCCCGGAACTTTTAGATTTGAGACCATGAACGCGGAAAGTCCGGCCTTTGATTTGCTTCCCGTGCCGGTGGCTCCCTCGTCCCTTATTTCGCCGCAAACACCGGTTGCTGCGCCCGGGAACGGCGATATCGCGGTCGGGTGGTTATGCGTCTCCACTTTTGCTATCATATCTACGTCGATATTCTTGAAACGGTAAACATTGTCGCGCGCCCTTTCCGGCTCGAACCAATTTGAGTTATTTCCCTCTATTACGCAGGAGTTGTCTTTATATGCCACAAGCGTCCCTTTGGGATTTTGCTTATGAGTGTTTTTTATCATCCCAAACAACGAGTTATTTTTTTTCTCGCCGTCTATTATCCATTCGGCGTTGAATATTTTGTGTCTGCAGTGCTCGGAGTTCACCTGCCCGAACATTACAAGCTCAACATCAGTTGGATTACGTTTTAAATTTTTATACACGCTGTAAAGATACTCTATTTCCTGTTCACTGAGAGCCAACCCAAGTTCAATATTCGCTTTCTGGAGCGCGGCAACACCTGTTCCAAGAATATCCACTTCACTAAGAGGCGCAGGCTGCGGCTGAACGAACATGTCCTCTACGTTGCTGTACACACCCTCTGTCATCCTGTCGTGAAGAGAACAAAAGATATCGGAAAGTTTTGCCGAAGGGATTATATTCTGGTTCTTGTCCTTAAGCTCAAAATATACCCCACGTTCAACCCTTTTAACGTCACCAAGGCCTGCGTTATGAAAGATGTCTGTGGCTTTACTTGACCACGGGGAGATGGTCCCTTTCCTGGGCGTAACAAAAAATCCGCGGATGCTGCTGACGCTCGTACCAGCGCCTTTCGCGCCGCAGCCCGCGCCGTAATTAAACTCACCGGAGCTTTCCAGTAGTTCCTTTATTCTCACAAAAGTTTCAGTATCCGGTTTTTTATCAATATCAACAAAGTACACGAATTCTGCGTTTATGGTTTTAACACCTGGATTCTTTCCTGAGTTTATTTTTTCCAGAATACCCACGAGCCTAAAATCGGAATAAGCCTTAACGCCGGAAAGTATCATCTGCATAGGCGTTTTACAGCCTCTGAATATTTAAGCCGTGTCTGTTCAACTACTTCTTTTGGAAGCGCGGGAGCCGGCGGTTTTTTATCCCAATTAAGACCGCTTAGATAATCACGCACGTATTGTTTATCGAAACTAGGTTGCGACTTTCCCGGAGAATATAGATCCATAGGCCAGAACCTGGATGAATCAGGAGTGAATATCTCGTCTATAAGATATAATTCTCCATCCAATATCCCGAACTCAAATTTCGTATCGGCGATTATTATCCCGGACTTTTCAGCATGCGCCGCTGCGAATTTATAAAGTTTTAAACTAATATCGCTCACCCTTTCAGCAAGCTCAGTGCCTATAAGTTTTACAGCCTCGCTGTACGGTATATTCTCATCGTGCTGTCCCACGGGCGCTTTTGTGGACGGAGTGAATATCGGTTCCCTTAATTTTTGCGATTCGACCAATCCACTTTCAAGTTTGATCCCGCAGATAGTCCCGTTTTTTTGGTACTCTTTGAGGCCCGACCCTGTGATGTATCCCCTTACTATCGCCTCAATAGGCAACACTTTTGTTTTTTTGACTATTACCGCGCGTTCAGGAATATCCTTATACGGAGAATCAACATTAACTCCCGTAGGACGTGCGTCCACAAGATGGTTCTTTATTATGTTCTTCGTGGTATTGAACCAATAGTTGGACAACTGGTTAAGCATTATCCCTTTTTGCGGGATGAGAGTAGGAAGTACGCAGTCAAACGCGGATATGCGATCGCTTGCTACTATCAGAAGCTCGTTCGTGGATGTAGATTCATATATATCACGCACCTTTCCGCTTTTTACGAATTTAAATTCTCTAATTGACATTCCTTATTCTCCTATAAAACTTTTTTGTATATCAAGTCCACGTGCCTGAGCACGTTCTTTTTATCAAAGATATCCCTCAGCCCCTTATCCCCCAAAAGACCGACGACTTTTTTATCCCGTTTTAATACGTCCATAAAACTTGTTCTGCAGTCGCCTTTTTCCATCATGTCCCAAAGCTTCATAGAACTCTTCTGTACTATCTCGTAAGCGTCGTCACGCTTTACGCCCTTTTCCATTAACGCCACAAGCACATGGCTTGAATACACAAGGCCGTGCGTGAGATTAAGATTTTTCTCCACATCTTTTTCTGAGATCTTAAGCCTTGATAAAATACCAGTTAACCTTTTTAACATATATGCTGTGAGGATGGTGGCATCGGGACCGATTATCCTTTCCGCCGACGAATGGCTTATGTCGCGCTCGTGCCAGAGAGCTATGTTCTCCACAGCGACACCGGCGTAGCCTCTTAACATTCTTGCACAGCCTGTCAGATTTTCCGCTGATATGGGATTTCTTTTATGAGGCATAGCGCTTGAGCCTGTCTGCCCCTTGGTAAACTCTTCGAGCACTTCCATAACCTCTGTACGCTGAAGGTGTCTTAACTCCAGCGCTATTCTTTCCACGCACGCCCCTGTTAAAGCGAGAGAATTAAAAACATCCGCGTAAACGTCGCGCGGGATGACCTGCGTTGTTATACCGAGTGTTTTAAGTTTCAGTTTTTTTGCGACAAGCTGCTCAACCTTTGGATCAAGCGCTGAATATGTTCCAACAGCTCCGGAGACCATACAAACAGACGCGTTCTCTTTTGCGCTTTGAAGCCTGATCTTGCATCTTTTAAGCTCATCGTACCAGCTTACAAATTTTAAACCAAAGCTCATGGGCTCAGCGTGTATGCCGTGGGTTCTTCCCACACACGCAAGACCCTTGAACTTTAACGCCTTTGATCTTACCTCGGCGGACAAAACATCAAGCTCTTTTACCACAACATTAAGTGCGTCCCTTAACATTATGGAGAACGATGTGTCCATTACATCCGATGATGTAACGCCGAAATGAAAATAGCAGCCGTCCTCTTCTATTTGTTCTACGACGCTGTTCACAAAAGCTACAACTTCATGTTTGGTGGTGTTCTCAAGATCGCGTATCTTTTTTATATTTACCTTTGAGTTCTTCCTCATGTTCTTTGCCGATGCCGAGGGGATCTTCCCAAGCTCAGCCAAGGCATCACAGACCGCGAGCTCAACATCAAGCCATCGCTTGAATTTAGATTCATCGCTCCATATATCAGCAACTTCCCTGTGCGTGTATCTTTCTATCATAACTACCTCAGTGTAATATTTCTTTTAACGTGTTCGCCTTTTGCCACGTTGACTACCATTGTGTGGTCTATATTAAGGTGCTTGTTGACAAACTCGATCGTGTGATTGCCAGGGTTGACCCTGAGCATATACAGCGACTTGAAACTGGACACCAATCTTCCGTCCACATAAACAAGCACAGGCGGCTCGACATCAACGCTAATGTATGTCCCGCCGACTTCCGGTAATGGAGTAAGGGCAAGCTTAAGGTTGTTACCCTCTTTCCTTATGATGAAAGATTTTGAGATGTCTTCAAAACCTCTCGCCTTTATGACCATTTGATACTTATCCCCGAGGGTAAGGTTTTTCAGCTCTATCGGGGTTTTCCCCTTGTTCTCACCGTCTATGAACACCTCGGCACCCATAGGAGTTGTGGACAAAGAAATAGTCCCTGTTGCTTTAATCTCTGCCTGTACGGGAGGTGGCGGTGGAGTTTCAGGTTGTGGTGGAGTTTCAGGTTGCACCGCAACTGCGGGTTGATCCGGCTGTTCGGGCGGTGGTGTCGGTGTTGGCTCAGGTGTCGGCTCAGGTGTCGGCGGCTGAGCTTGTGCAACGGGCTGCTCAACTTTTTTTGTGTCTTGTTTTTTATCTCCGCCCAAGAATATAAATCCTAACAGCACAGCGACTAAAACCACCAAGACCAATTTTAAGAATTTTGTTTTGCGTTTAGGTATGTATTGTTCAAGAGACGGATCTGAATATTCGAATTGTTCCTGCGAAGAAGCTTGCCCGCTCCTTTGCGGAGCGGGAACGCGTCCCGCTGATGACGGTTCAACGATTTCGGTCGCCTGGGTGTCTGCAGTTTTTTTATTACCTTCCGGAGCAAGCTGAGTCCTTTCGGGTCCAGCGTCGGGGCTAAAAGACTGCGAATGATCGCCCGTGTTCTCCTGCGAGTAAGCGCTCAGTTTTGTTTTTTCCTCTGTAGTTCTGGCACCGCCAAAACTGAACGGCGCGTATGAGGGCATACTCTGTTCCCTCTCGTTGACACGTTTCCTATCGGCGATTATCTCGTTACTAAAAAGTTCCTTTACGAACTTTGAGAGCCTAAGCGAGTTATAGGTTGGATATTTTCTGTGAAGATACCTTACAACGTCCTCGTACATATCGTAACAGGTCTGATATCTTTCCACCTTGTGGCGCGCGAGTGATTTCATCACTATGTTCTCAAGATCTCTATCGATCTCCGGATTAACTTTGCTTGGGAGCGGAACTATAGCCTCTTTTATTTTCTTTAATGTATTGATCTCGCTATCCGCGACAAATAAACGTTCACTGGTTACAGCCTCGTAGAGCAATATGCCGGTCGAAAAAATATCTGTCCTGTGGTCAAGTTCTTCACCTTCTGCCTGTTCAGGGCTCATGTAACCGAACTTTCCTTTCAGCACGCCCGCCCTTGTCTCGTCGGACTTGCCTCTGGCCTTTGCTATCCCCCAGTCCAATATCTTTACTTCACCCTCGTAGGAAATAAGCACGTTCTGAGGGCTCATGTCCCTGTGGATTATGTTCAGAGACTCGTTCGTTATAGGATCGTGCTTGGTGTGCACATAATGCAGGCCCTTACACACCTCGCTGATAATAAAGCACGCGGAATCCAGCGGGAATTTTACTCCCGAGTCCCTACATTTATGGAGTATCTGCCTCAGGTTCCTTCCGTCGATAAATTCCATCTCGTGATAGTATCTGTTCTCTATTACACCAAAGTTCGTTATCCTGACTATGTTGCTGTGGTTAAGCGTTGAGGCTATGCGAGCCTCGTCGATGAACATGGAGTTGAATTCAGGGTTCTGAGTATAATTTTGGAGAATGAACTTTATCGCTACAACTCGTTCAAAACCCTCAAGGCCTACTGTTTTTGCGCGCCATATCTCTGCCATACCGCCGGTGGCGATCTTATCTATCAGGTAATAGTCGCCGAATTTTACTGGTCCTTCACCCATATTAAAAATTACGCCCCAAATGGATCATAAGCCTCTATTCCTTCTCCACGTTGAGAGCCCAGCGACATCATGACAAGAGGAACCCCAAGTTCGCTCTTTATCCAATCAACGTAAACTTTCGCGTTCTTTGGAAGTTCATCAACTGTGGAAATATTCTTTAGGTCCTCTTTCCAACCGTGGAAAGTTTTGTAAATCGGTTTTACCCCGGGCAGAGTACATATATCATAGGTCCAACCCGGAAGTTTTTTGTAAACAGGTTTATCCCCGCTGACCGTACATATGTCGTAAGGAAGTTCTTCGTAACGTTTACCGTTGATCTCGTACGCAACAGCGACTTTTATTTCAGGGAAACCTGAAAGCACATCAAGTTTGGTGAGAATAAAAGATGTAAGTCCGGCGTACCTTGTCGCGTACTTTAAGCAAACCATGTCAAGCCAACCACAGCGACGAGGTCTTCCGGTGGTCGCACCATATTCACCACCCTGGAACCTTAAAAGATCGCCAGTATCATCCAAAAGTTCCGTAGGCAGAGGGCCTCCGCCGACCCTGGTGCTGTACGCTTTTACAACGCCGACCACGTTCTTTATGAATGCCGGAGAAATACCCGCGCTCATTGCAGCTGAACCAGGAGTAGTGTTGGATGACGTAACGTACGGATACATCCCTCCGTCCAGGTCTAGCATTGCACCTTGCGCGCCCTCGAACAGAACTTTTTTATTTGCTTTATTCGCGTCCCAAACTATTTTTGAAGTTTCAGTTATGTATGGCCCCAGTTTTTCTCCAAACTCCAGCGCCTCATTATAAACTTTTTTGAAATCAAAAGGTTTCTCTTCAAGGTAATGTTTTATATAGTAGTTCCTGTCCTCAAGGATAAGCTCCAACCTGTCTTTTAAAATGTTGGGGCGAATAAGATCTCCCATCCTTATTCCGCGACGCGCGACTTTGTCCTCGTATGTGGGGCCTATGCCGCGGCCTGTCGTGCCTATTCTGGCTCTCGCGTGTTTTACCTCTCTGATCTGGTCTATCATGAGGTGGTACGGCATTGTTACGTGCGCCCTTTCGCTTATCTTTAGCCGTTTCGGGTTAACTTCATAACCCCCGTCTTCCAGGGTTTTGATCTCTTTCATTAATGTATTCGGTTCTATGACCACGTTATCGCTGATAACGCAGATGGGTTTTTCCCTTATTATTCCGGCCGGAATAAGATGCATTACTATCTTTTTACCGTCTATAACCAGCGTGTGGCCTGCGTTTGCGCCACCCTGATATCTTACGACCATATCGGCTATACTTGAATAGTGGTCTACTATCTTGCCTTTTCCTTCATCGCCCCACTGGGCGCCCAAAATTACTACTGATGACATGTTGTTCCCTCCCCCACTGTTTTATACCATGATTTTAAAGCGTTCTACAACCTGATTTATGTCCTCTTTGCGCGATAAATTCCCGAACGCGAGCCTTAAGTATTTTTCCTGTTTTGGGCCAAATATCGACGCTGGAAGCATAATCATATTGGTCTTTTTAGCTATGAGCTCGGCTGTTTGTATGTCGTCTTTGTCGTCGTAGGGGTGTTTAAGGTACGCAAAGAAGTTACCGCTTGCGACTATTTTAAATCCCTTTACCGCTGAATTAAACAGCGACGTAAATTCCTTTGAGTTGGCATTTACCGATGTTGCTTTCTCCTTCAGCCAACCGATACAGTTCTTAAGGCCCTCTATTGCGGCCGATTGAGAAACCCTTGGTGCGCATATGATAGCGGTATCCTGCACCTTCATTATCTCGTCCATTATTTCTTGTTTGGCAATTGAGTAACCAACCCTAAACCCTGTGAGGCTGAATATTTTTGAGAAGCTGTTAACGACGACAAGGTTATCAAGTTCTTTTACAGCACTCAGGATACTTGAATTTGGGTATCCATTTTGTGCAAAGAATCCATAAACCTCGTCAGAAAGTAATATGGAGTTATTCTTTTTACATTCCGCGTATATTTTTTTGAGTTCCTCTATATCGGATTCCGCGCCTGTTGGGTTATTTGGATTTACGACGACAAAACCCTTACACTGTTTAAAGATATTTTTATCCAAGTTATCGAACTTAATCTTAAAACCATCATTCTCATCAAGGTGATAATAAAATGGTTCCACATCCAGCATTTTAAGGGCCATGTCGTAGTTAAAGTAATAAGGCACAGGAAGCGCTACCTTGTCGCCCTTTTTAAAGAGAGCCATAAATGCGCAAAGCATGCCGTTATTGCCGCCCGCTGAAATTATAATTTCGTCCGCTGTTATTTTAACTCCGCCTGAATTATGAAGCGTGGCAACAAGTTCCCGGAGTTCCAGAAGTCCCTGATCCTCTGTGTAAAAGGACAAACTATCATTAAAGTTTTCCGCCAGCACCTGCTTAACGCTTTTCGGCATTGGGTAAGACGGCATCGCCTGGCAAAGGTCTATGAGCTTGCTGCGGTCACAAAGGCTGATAAGTTTTTTCTTATACTGAACTATAGGCGGAAATATTACATTCTGTGTTCTGTAGTTAAACATGCCATAACTAGTAATAGGATAGATACCGCTAAATTACAAGCACCTAATGAACAGTTCCTGCAGGAGCCTTTTATTAGTTACGGGGTCCAAGTAAGTTCAATGCGAGAAGTTCCAGCGCCTGTGAACTTGGAAGTCGACGTCGGTGATTCGCTTCCGTCTGTGGCATAATTGGTCGGGAGACTTGTATCCATCCCCACACAATTTGCGGGAACGCTAGCCTCACCAGCGTCGTCCATAGCCATTAGATCAGTCTCTGTTGCGTTAGACGGGAAACAAAAATACTTTGTAGTACTTCCTTCTATGACCTTAAAGAGATAGTAGTTACCAGCGCCCTGTGAATAACCGTATCCGGCTATGGATGGATTATCACCAGTAGCACTGTACTTAAAGAGTTTTAGACTGAAAAGATGTGTCGCGGTATTTCCGTTAACATAAATTCTCACATTGTATGTGCTGCCGTCCCCGTAGTTGACTAGATACGCGTTATTGAGCTTAATATCGTTTGTTGTTGTGTTGTATTCAACCTGCATAACAGAGGGGGTAACTGTTGTTCCTTGTGTACACTGCCAGCCCATCAACATGTAATATACACCGGCTGAATATTTAACGGCGAAGCTTTTTATATAAGTCGCTGTCCCGCCCACCGGGTTACCTGTATCGGTGGTGGTGTAGGCGCAGTTATATGTTTGCGTAAAAAGGTCAGTGCCAAAATCAAATGGAGGCGTTATTGATTGTTCTGTGATGCTGTGATCAGCTACGACCGTTCCATCGTTGGCCGATACCAAACACCCGCTGATGGCACTCGTCACGTATGTATTTGCCTCGTACAGCGCCTTATGCATGTTCGACCCGTCAATTACTCCGTTATCGCGATCATTGTTGTATTCGCGAATGAGCTGGAATATTTCGTACAAAGTGTGCCCAGTGGTCCAAGTCGCGTTTGCATGTACGGATGATGTGCTGGCAGCCGGCGTCACGATAGGTGTTGCCTGTTCCGCGGTTGTGAAAAGATCGAATGATGAACTAGATGACCCGCCGCATGAAAGGTAAGAAACGGTTACAAGAAAAAACGCGCAACAAATTGAGATCAAGATCCATTTCTTCATAAAGCCCTCCTGTTTTTTAAGTTTACCAGAACATAATAACGCTGTTAGCGACGACAGACAAGAAATTATTTTATCAGTACCGTTACTGGACAGTGGTCTGAACCTAGAATATCGGTATTGTGGTAGCTTTTCACGACGTTATCTCTTAAGTGTTTGTTGACGCAGTGATAATCTATCCTCCAGCCTATATTCCTTGAACGCGCGGCCGTGCGGTAACTCCACCAAGTATAATTATTCGGTTCTTTGTTGAACATCCTGAACGTACCAAAATAATCCTTTTTAAGGAACTCATCCATCCAGCGTCTTTCTTCTATGTAGTAACCCGGGCTGTCCTCGTTGTCATCCGGGTGGGACAGATCTATCTCCGTGTGGGCGATATTATAGTCGCCGGACAATAAAACTTTCTTACCCTTTTTGGTCAGAGAATCCGTGTATTCTTTCATCGTCTTACAAAATGATAATTTATATTTTAGTCTCGCCCTTTCACCCTGGGAATTTGGGAAATAAGCAGCGATAAAAACAAAGTCAGGCATTTCTATTGTGATACTTCGGCCTTCATTATCGAATTCTTTTGCGCCAAGCCCTTTTTCCACCTTGTGTTTTATTTCATCTTTTATATAAACGCCTACACCGCTGTATCCGGCTTTTTGTGCGGGGAACAAAATTACATCATAACCTTTGGGATAAAAATGCTCGCTATCCACCTGGCTGTGAGTGGCTTTTATCTCCTGGATGGCAAAGATGTCAGGTTTTTCTTTCGCTAAAAAATCGAACATGCCTTTTTTAGCACAGGCTCGCAGGCCATTTACATTCCACGAAATTATTTTTTTCACATCACTTTTCCCTTCACATATTTAACGCCGTTAAAGATCTCAGTCTTGAACAGCAACATTATACCAAACACTATGAGGACAAACCCGGTGGTAGCGTATCTTCCAACAGGCTCGCTAAGAACAAAATACGCGACAACGCTTCCTATCACCGGCTCCAGCAGTGTGAGCATAGAGATCGTTGACGCCCTAAAATAACCCACGCAGTGATTTAAAGAGCCGTGGCCTATAACAGTTGGAATAAGCGCGAGCAACACAAAGAATAAATAATTCCTGGCAGTATAATCAACTATTGGACTACCGGTTACAAGCATAAAAATAAAACACACAAGCGCCGCGGCGCCGTAGAGCATAAAAATATAGAATTGTGTATTGGTCTTCATTCTGGCTTTCTTACTAGTTAGAACATATGCCGCAAAAAGGAGCGTGCTGACGAATACAGCGATCATGCCGCCTATTTTACCCGTGCTGCTAAAACCATCTATGAAGGTTAAGACCGTTCCCGCGAACGCTAACACAAACGACGGAATAAAATTATCCCTGGGACGTTCTTTAAAGATCAGATACGCGCCAATTGTAGCGTATATAGGATTTGAGGCCATAATGACCATCGCCTCAAAAACACTGATAATTGTAAGGCTGTATATCCAAAGTATTAAATGAAGGCTAAATACCGCGCCACCAATGGACATCCAGAACAATTCTTTTGAATTTATGTTCTTTACAGCATTTAAGATCTTGATCGGCGAATATAAGAACAGTATCACAGCGGCTATAAAAAGCCTGTAGAACGCGATAGAGAAAATATTGGCGTGTGTGAGTTTTATCAAAACCCCGGCTAAAGATAACGCGCAAACACCTATTATCAAAAATATCGTATTGTGTTTTGGTTTGGTTATTCCGTCGAACATGCGCTGCTCCACTCGCTGTAATTAAATATCCTTCCTACTTTGCCGTCCTTAATAAGAGCAGCTATTTTTTTGTCACCGTTCTTTGTCCGCGACTGTAAGGCGTAAACACCGACCTTACTTTCTACTCCGGCTTCCTCAGGGTTAAATAAATACCCCTTCGCAAGCTTTTCGGCAAGTTTAAGCTCGATATCAAACACAGGGAGCGTCATAGAAACAGCGTCCTCAAGGCTTATGCTCTTCATGTCGGGACCAATCTGCTGAGCTTGCTTGATATCAAAAGCGCCTGACCTTGTGCGCCTGAGTTCTGTTACATGGGCGAAAGTTCCAAGTTCAACGCCTATATCGTCAACAAGGGCCCTTATGTATGTCCCCTTTGAGCAATTCACCCTGAGCTTAAGGAACGGGAGCTCAAAACCTAAAAGATCTATATCGTATATAAATATCTTTCTTTTTTCCCTATCGACGCTGATACCTTTTCTGGCGTACTCGTACAGGGGTTTACCGTCTTTTTTTAACGCCGAGTACATTGGAGGAGTTTGCCTTATTTCGCCTGTGAACTTTTTCAGAACATCCATTATCATTTCTTTCGTAATATTATGTTTCGCGGCGTCGGATCTTTCGACCACACTGCCCTCAGCGTCCAGAGTATCTGTTCTCTCGCCAAGTTTGGCGGTCACTTCATAAGTCTTGTCGCCAGACATAAAAATATCCGAGGCCTTTACAGCCTCGCCGGTGAACACAGTAAGCACACCGGTAGCTATGGGGTCAAGAGTGCCTGCATGTCCCACTTTACTTACACCTGTAAACTTTTTTATTTTGTCAACTACCCAGAAAGAGCTTTTGCCCGCGGGCTTATCTATTATAAAAACGTCGTTCATCTCTCTGGTGGATTTATTCTCTCAGCT
>JAZDEK010000132.1:0-2115 GCA_043808895.1 Pseudomonadota bacterium | reverse complement strand
AAATGGCTGCCGAAAAAACTATGAATTCCAAGAACGTTGTCATTTGTCTATCTCCATTGGAGAGATGTACAGGCTTTCCCACGCCGGCTGTGTGTAGTCGGCGAGCACACCTTTCATCGCTTTGTAAGAGATCTTTATATTCTTGTCCGACGGAGAACTAATTTTTATTTTTTTAAGATCGTTGCTATCCCCTATAGTGACCGCCATATCAAGATGCCCCATCGGTGTCTCTATTTTTTGTTCATAATTTCCCGCCGGTATTCTTATGTCGTCAACAAGAAATGAATCAGCCTTGTGTGTGAGTCCGTCCATGTTAGTCAGTATCTTTATTATTTGTATTGAATTTTTCAGATCACTTATTACTGAATCTATTCTGTTTGCCGCTGTATTCTTTTCACTAACGTATTTGTTCTTTAAGATCTCTTTTATTTCGCTTTTTGCGTACCCCAAATAACCGTTGAAACGTCTATCGTTATCCGGTCGGTATATCCATGAAGCGGGTCCACTCAACTCGGGGTAGGTGTCAGGCCTGCATATCTGGGCAAGCCCGTTGTATATTGAACCTACCGCCTTGTTATCGGCAAATATTGATCTTATTTCCTTTAATTCGTTTTCTACATCGATGCATACCTTTTCAGCCTGCTTTAAATTTCCGGAGCTGAGATGCAGGTTAAGTTCGTAAAATGAGTGTATGGAACTGTAAAGCCTGTGTCCGGTTATTTCCTCTTTCAGGTCTATCATGGATTCTTTTATGGACGACGCTGTGTTGTGCAATATCCTGTTACCTGAAAAATAAAATAATCTTCCAAGATGTGTTATGTGGCAGAGTATTCTTTCAAGCTCCAGAAAAATTGTTCTTATGGAGTTTATTTTATCGTTACATTCTTTGTTAACAGCTTTTTCGATCAGCATACAAAAACATATTGCATAGTGTTCTGGGGTCTGCGGCTCTATTCGTTCTATGAAGGGGATGGCTTTAAGCGGGCCTTTTTCGGCGCATATTTTCTCAATATCTCTTTTATTAAATCCCATCTCAACATCTATGGATGATATTCTCTTGTTTCGTTTAGTCGTGTTCAATAAAAATTGCATTATTGCTTTAACTCCCTCACCATCCCGTCTATTATGCTCTCAGGTCTTGGAGGACATCCTGGTATAAAAACAGATATCGGAAGTTTATTGACGCCTGAGCCCAAAGGACCTTTTCCTACGGCACAGCCTCCGACCGCAATTACTTTTGGTTTATTATCGAGATTTTTAAAATCATTCTCGAGTTTATTATATGTTTTTTCGTTCATGTACCCGGTGAGTATTAGAATATCAGCCTGTTTTATGTTGAACGTTCTTATAAAACCAAGACGTTCAGGATCGTATCTTGAAGAGAACAGATTGATCAGTTCCGGAGCGCAGCAGGACGCCTCCACAAAATATACATGTTTTAAAAGATTGTTTTTTCTTAAAAGCTGCATCTTTAAAAGTCTCTCCGCGGCAGAAAATAAAATACAACCTGCGCCAGTACGAAAACTATAAGCGCCGGTATTAGCAGAAGCTTTCTGCCGGAGCCGATGATCAGTGGAATAAGGGTTATAAACATCAGAAATATAACGAGTATTGCCCAAAAGTATGATTTTTCATAAAAATCCAACTTCATATATGCGAAATTATAGATTAGTATGGGGCTCAAAACAAGGCGTAAGAGGCATTATTTTATGGCGGATAACAGCGGTAAGAACGGTTTTTTTCTTGTAAGGCTGCTTTTGTTTTTTGTATGTGTGGATATTTTGCTGCTCTTTCTATATCTTTCCTATATTTATTCATCGTTATTTATTATATTTGTCGTCGCTGCGGCGTTCGCTTTGTATTTGTTGCTGGATCCTCGTAAACTGTTCTTAGTGTATCCTGTTCTCGTATTTGCCGCAAAGCTCCTGAGGCTTGATTACGACAAGTTCAGGCAGGCTGTAATTGAACATAACAATACCCGCGTTCTAAAGAACATAAAAGGGAAGATACAAGGGCGCGTGTTGCTTTTGCTGCCTCATTGTCTCCAGAACAGCGACTGTCTTTACAAGGTAACATGGGACAAACTTGAGAATTGCCATCGCTGCGGAAAGTGCG
>JAZDEK010000131.1:0-3604 GCA_043808895.1 Pseudomonadota bacterium | reverse complement strand
CTCATACTCTGTGCTTTCGGAGAACTTTGCTGAATCTTATCAACAAAAGGGAATTAAACCTCAGTACCGCACCCCTGCGGACGACCCGACCGCGAGATTGATCAGTATTTTGGATAGATGTATATCCTATGCCGATAAGTCAAAGTACGGCGTTCTCTGCAGGTTCCAAAAGGCGGAAACGCTTGAAGAGCTTGGGGAAAAGGCTAAAGCCTTGGCCATGTTCACAGACCTTGTGGATGTATATCCCAACAAAGCGGTCGTAGAATCCAAGATAGACAGGCTCCGCCAGGGGAAATAATAACTTGACAAATATCGCTTAGTTATGATTATGTCTGGATACATTTATGGAGGTGTTTATGAAAGGATTAATACTAACACTATTACTTGTCGGCAGCACAGCTGCGTTTTCAGAAAATGATAATTCTGTTGCCGTAAAGTACAGAATCGAAGCTTATGATCTTAAAACAGTGAGGTCTGATAACTGCAAATGCGGTGGATGGGAGTACCTAGATGGCCATAGTGATGATAATTGCACCCAAACAACAAACGCTACAAACGTGTTGGATGCGATAGAACATTTTTATAAATACTGTGCAGAGTATTGTAGTAGCTTAACCCACGCCTCATGTGGCGCGACATTTACCTATGACCACGTGCTTCTCGACGAGTCCTTCTGCAAAGACGCCAGATTGATCGCCGAATACCCGTCGTCAGGGCAAACGTCAGTGCTATATTCTGGGTGTCCAGCCTGGATAAAGAACTAAAACAAGTAATTGACAATTACGGTAGTACCCACTAAATATCATTGTCTTTCCATTAACTGTAAGGGAGGTGATCTTTAATGCCAGGCATTTATGTCAGAGACGGCGAAGGTTTTGAGCAGGTTCTTAAGCGTTTTAAGAAACAGTGCGAAAAGGCCGGAATATTATCCGAAGTCAGAAAAAGAGAGCATTTTGAAAAGCCTTCTGTATCGAAAAAGAAAAAAAGTATTTCAGCACAGAAAAGAATAATGAAGAAACAGAGAAAGTCCCGATAGATCTCTAGCCCTTATTTTTTGGAAGGTTAAAAACTTTGACTCCTGTAAAGATAACGCAAAGTATCGTTGAGGAGCTTAAGTCCAAGCTTGATATCGTCAACGTTGTGGGCGAAAGAGTGCCGCTCAAAAAATCAGGCGCTAACTATAAAGGACTTTGTCCTTTCCATCAGGAAAAGACACCGAGCTTTATGGTAAACCCTGATAAACAGATATTCAGGTGCTTTGGTTGCAACACCGGCGGCGATGTTATAAGTTTTGTGGAAAAACTTGAGAGCCTCTCTTTTTACGAGGCTGTGGTTAAGCTTGCCGAACAAGCCGGAATAAAACTCCCTGAAACTCATGTTAACGACTACACAAGACAGGCTCAGGACAAAAGACAATCCATGGTTGAGATAAACGCGATTGCCAGAGATCATTACGCGCAGAAATTAAGGATCCCTGGGAACAAAGCGCTTCTATACGCGCGCGAAAGAAATCTTAGCGAACAGACGATAAAAGATTTTTATATAGGTTATGCCGCGGATTCTTGGGACGAGCTCGCGGTAGAACTTACTAAAAAGAATAAGTCGCTGTCAATGACCGCTGACCTTGGGCTTATAAAAGAAAAGAACGGGAAGTATTACGATACGTTTAGGGATAGATTAATGTTCCCGATATTAAATCACCGAGGAGAAACGGTGGCATTTGGAGGCAGGGCACTTACAAAAACAGAGGACTCACCAAAATATCTGAACTCAAAAGAGAGTGAGCTTTATAAAAAAGGCGAAGTACTATATGGTCTCTATCTCACAGGTAAACCAATTCGTGACACAGGCTTTGCCGTCGTTGTTGAAGGGTATATGGATTTTATAAGCCTTTATCAGGCCGGAATAAAAAATATAGTCGCGACCCTTGGCACAGCCTTTACAGAAAAGCAGGTTAATATCCTGAAAAGATATACGGACAGGGTAGTGCTCTTTTTTGATTCCGACGAGGCAGGTGTTAACGCTTCAAAAAGATCGCTTGCTGTGCTCTTGGAAAATGGATTTAAAACGGACGCGTTGATAATTGACGGAGTGAAAGATCCCGACGATGCGATCAAAATTCTTGGCAAAGATAAACTTGAGAAAATGCTTCAAGACGCGAAACCGCTTATAAGCAGGCTCATTACCGAGAAATTCTCGGGACAAAAAAACTTGAACGATCTTCCTAAAAGCATCTCTGATGTCTTGAGCTATATCGGGCTCATTCAGGATAACGTCTCAAGGAATTTTTGGACGAACGAGCTTGCCATGACAAGCAGAATGAATAAACGTGAGCTCGACGGCCTTTTAAGAGGCTATATAAAGACAAAGTCACCAAGTGCCGGCACAGAAAACGCCGTCAGGCTCGCAAAAACAGGCAAAGTCCCTCCGCTTTATAAGAGCACAATTAGGGTGTTGCTTTCAAAGTCGGAACTCTGCCAAATAGTTTTTGACGAGGGATGGGATGCCTTTATTCCGCAAGACCTGGCTGAACTCATCTACAGGATAAAAAATATCTATAACGAAAAACAAACCGTTACCATCGACGATTGGTTCTTTACGGCAAAAGAGGCCGGATACCTCTGGCTTGAGGAATTTATCACCAAAGAGTTGTTCGGGAAGAAAGGGCTTCACGGAATGGACGCTGATACGGAGTTCCACGGCTGTATGACCAAATTCAAGATGAACACGCTTGAGGAAAAAAGGCAGGAAAGCCTGAAGAAGATCAAAGAAGGCGAGACCGAAGAAAACACTTTACGGGAATATAAGGCGATTGTAAAAGAAATGAATCAGCTTAAGGGGCAGGAGAGGACATGATCAAAACCAACAATTTTGAGAAGGAAAAAGTTGAATCCGTTAAGGAGCTGTTAAGCCTTGGGGTTAGTAAAGGCTTTTTAACGTTCAAGGAAATAAACGAAAGTCTTTCACAGTTCGTAACAGAAAGGGACGAGCTTGACGCGATACTGTTCTTGATAGAGCAGAGCACAATAGAAATAGTCGAGACCGAAAAGAAATATCAAAAAACGAAATCGCAGGCGGATTACCTTGTAGAGGACGGCGGCGACGAAACCGACTCAGTGGAAGGATTATTCGACGATATAGAGACCATAAGCGGTGGGGTCAGCGACCCTGTAAGGCTGTACCTAAGGAAAATGGGCGGCGTCTCACTTTTATCAAGAGACGGCGAAATAGAAATTGCGAGAAGAATTGAGGACGGCGAGAATAGGATCCTTAATGTTGTCTTTAATTCAGAACTTGGAATAAGCGGCATAGTGGACCTTGCGGACAAACTTAAAAAAGGCCGCTACAGAGTTTCCGACCTTGTTAAAGGCGGCGACGACATAGAGAACTCCATCAACGAGGCTACACTTGAAAAGAAAATACTTGAGAGCATAGATCTTATACAAAAGGCATTCATAGTTAATGTGGTGCTGGAAGCGAAATTAAAAAAGCTGACAAAGGAACAATCGAAACAAAAAATCAGGGAAGAGATAGGTAAGAACAAAGAGAAAATGAGGGAGTCTTTTAGAGAGATAAACCTCAATAGAAAGACCATAAATAAGAT
>JAZDEK010000130.1:0-6936 GCA_043808895.1 Pseudomonadota bacterium | reverse complement strand
TAAGGCGGTCATTAAAATAAAACAACTTATGGCGGAATCTAACGCTGTGATAAACCTTCATGAGATGAAGGAAAAGGATTCTGCCGTTATTATAGACGACAAAGGTCTTTCTAAGATCGCGGAAAAAGTTATTAGGAAAGTGAATCGCGCCGATAAAAAGACAAAGCTTGTTCTGTGGGACTATAGAACAGGCTCTGCTGACTCTGAACATCCTGAACAAAAGGGGTCAGCAACGTATTATGCTTATTTCAATCATGGCACACCAGCATTTGGAGTGGATCTATCACAAAAGAGCTTGTCCCTTGAAGACAGGGTAAAGATGCACAAGAAAGTGCTCGACGCTTTTATGGATGAATTGGGAATAGAGAGACTTTAGAATATAAAAAAACAGGAGGTACTTAAACAAATTTATGGCTTATGAAGGAAGATTTAAAAGGGAAGAACGTGGACCAAGGATCAACGGGCAGATAAAGGACAAAGAGGTTCGTCTTATCGACGATGAGGGAAAGATGCTGGGTGTTATATCCACCTACGAGGCTATGCGTATAGCGGTTGAGAAAAACCTTGACCTTATAGAGATGGATCCCAACAGCAAACCCATTGTGGCGAAACTAATGAATTACGGTAAATTTAAATATGAGACGAAGAAGAAAATGCAGGAAGCCAAGAAAAGACAGATCGTGGTTACTGTAAAAGAGGTCCAGTTCAGGCCGAACATAGATAAACACGATTTCGATTTTAAACTTAAGCACATTGAGAGATTTATCAAGGAAGGCGACAAGGTCAGGATCTGTATCGTCTTTAGGGGGCGCGAGATCGCGAATATGGGTATGGCCAATGGTCTTCTGACAAGGATAAAAGAAACTGTGGCACCGTACTCCTTTATAGAGTACGACCCAAAACTTGAAGGCAGGAAACTTATTCTGCAAATAGCGCCGTTAAAGGTGCAAAAATAAATTTATGATGTTTTTTATAGTCGGGGCGTAGCGCAGTTGGTTTAGCGCACTTGTCTGGGGGGCAAGTGGTCGTCCGTTCAAATCGGATCGCCCCGACCAGCTCGTCTTTTTTGATTTATACTTTGTAGTGCTCCCCTGAATGCAAGACTTTTTTCATGCAACTTTCCGGACACAATCAGATTGATTATAGAACTCAACGGGCGTTAGGTATCCTAATGTTTGATGAGGTCTTTCGTTGTTGTAGTAATGTGTCCATTTGTCTACAGCGTCTTTTGCTTCTTCAAAGTTTTTAAATTGATATTGCCATACGCATTCTTGTTTTAGGGATTTAAAGAACCTTTCTATGACGGCGTTCCCTTTTGGAGTGTTGACCATGGTTCTTGTGTGCTTTATTCCCATGCGCCGTATTTCGTCCCTGAAGAGCCTTGAGCCGTAATGACACCCATTGTCAGATCTTAGTTCAAGGTTATCTATTTGTCGCTTAGAAGCAGCCTCCGCTAGAGCCATCACAGCTCCTATTGCCTTGCAGCTTCTTGAGAACGTGTAACCCAGAAGATTCTTGTCGTGGTGGTCTATAACGCCGTGTAGATAACACCATCCATCATTCCCACACCAGATGTAAGTCATATCTATTCCCCACAGAGTATTAGATTCTACAGCCTCTAGTTTATATGAGAATGGGACGCCTCTAAATAATCTTTTGTTTCTAGTGTTACAGGGCATTAACAACTTGTGTTCTTTCATCAACTCATACACACCACGTCGAGTAATTCGCATCCCATATCTGTATCTAAGTATGGAAAACATTTTTCTGTAACCGTAATGTGGGAACTGCGTTATTAGCTCCCTTATCAGTTTTAATATGTGATCGTAGTCTTTCATTCGCCTCCTTATCCTCCTTGTTTTAGGTTTTTGTTTAATGAGAAAATAGACCCTAGATAAACTTATTTCTAAGACGCTGGCAAGAACTTGTGGAGAGTATTTATCTTTAAACATCTCCACGAGTTCTCTTGATTTAATTACTCGTCCTGAAGTTTTTTTAAAAGTTCCTTTTCTAGGATCAGTTCTCCAACACAGCGCTCAAGAACGTGAACTTTCTTTTCTAGATTTATTTCTCTTTGGCTTCGACCGTCTTTACCAAATAATCCTTCTTTGCCTCTGGCAATAAATAACTCTCTCCATTCGTAATATAAAGAAGGACTTACGTTGTTTATCCTGCACAAAGTTGTTATTGGAACTTGTTTAGATAGACCTATCAAAACAAGTTCTACTTTCTCTTCTACTCTCCAGTAAAGCTCATTAGTTCTTTGCACAACGTATTGCTGGCATTGGGTCTCATCGGTTTTAGCCATACTACTCTCCATTTATTCACCCCCTTTTAACACATTTTCATGTGCCGATTAAAGTCAAAAAGTCTCCGGATCAACTTTTCAACGGCTTAAAGGGAAGCAGTATAGTTTTTGGGCTGAGACCCTTGCTAGGCAAGGAGTTTTGGGCGCTGGCAAAAATCCAGATAAAGTGTTAGAACAAGCCCTGCTTATGCATACAAATGTAAAAGAAATATCAGAGCTAATAAACGTAAACGACACGGGGTCGCTTTATAAAAAAGCTTACGAAATAAAAAAACAATACGTTGGAAATAAAGTTTATTTCCGCGGCTTGATAGAATTCTCTAACGTTTGTTCAAAAAATTGTCTCTACTGCGGATTAAGGAGCGGGAACACGAACCTAAACCGCTATGAAATGCCGGACAGCGAAATTTTGGATGCCGTGGAAATGGCATGGAAAAGTAGATACGGCTCTGTGGTCTTACAATCCGGCGAAGTGAGCACACCTCAATTTATCGACAAGGTCGACGGTCTTTTAAAAAAGATTAAAACCCTAACAAATAACGAAATTGGCGTAACACTTTCCTGCGGAGAACAGACCGAGGAAACTTATCGTCGCTGGTTTAAAAGCGGCGCGCATAGATATTTATTAAGAATAGAAACCTCATGTAAAGATCTTTACTACAAAATTCATCCTAAGGACGATAAACATTGTTTTGAAACCCGCCTTAACGCTCTTAAAACTTTAAAAGAACTTGGATTCCAAGTAGGCTCTGGAATTATGGTGGGACTTCCGTTCCAAACTTTAGATGACGTTGAAAAAGATATTAAGTTCTTAGTAGATAGCGACGTAGATATGGTCGGGCTTGGGCCTTATATAGAACACAGTAACACGCCTCTTTATGAGCACAAAAATATCTTAATGCCAAAGGCGGAGCGTTTTAATCTCGCGTTAAAATGCGTCGCTCTGCTAAGAATTGCGATGAAAGATATAAATATCGCGGCAGCCACGGCGCTTCAATCCATAGACGACGAGGGGCGGGAAAAAGCTTTGCTTGCCGGGGCGAATGTAATTATGCCAAACCTTACTCCCGTAAAATATCGAGGGGATTATCTGTTGTACGAGGACAAACCCTGTGTTAACGAAGGGGCTGAGCAATGCAGAACCTGCCTTGAGGAGAGAATAAAAAAATACGGTGAGACAATAGGCTACGGCGAGTGGGGAGACTCGAAACATTTTGCAAAGCGGCGGGAACAAAAAAAGATACGCCCGGAGAAAATAGTATGATGAAAAACCAGCGCCCCCACATAGGGATATTTGGGAAACGTAACGTCGGTAAAAGCTCTTTTATAAACGCTATTACGGGGCAAGATATTTCAATAGTTAGTGGACATCCCGGCACCACCACCGACCCTGTGGATAAAATTATAGAGCTTGAAGATGTTGGGCCTGTGGTGCTTATAGATACGGCCGGTATAGACGACGCAGGCGCCCTGGGCGAAAAAAGAATAGAAGCAACAAGGAAAATAATTAAAAAAATAGATCTTGGCATCATTTTATTTGAAAAGAACGACTACGGAAAATTTGAAGAAGAAATAATAGAAGAATTTAAAAAACACCAAACTCCTTTCTTTATCATTCACAATAAATCCGACTTAAAAACAATTAACTCTGACGCGAAAAAAGAAATAGAAAAAAGTTCTGGCACACAAGTCCTGGACTTTAGTTCAACTAAGAAAACAAACCTTAAACAAATAATGGACGCTATAAAAAAACATACGCCCGAATCTGCTTTCCAAAATATTTCACTCCTGGACGGATTGGTAGAAAAAGGTGACATAGTTCTAATGATAACACCGCTGGATTCCGAAGCTCCAAGAGGCCGGATGATACTCCCAGAGGGACAAACCCTTATAGATGTTTTAAACAAAGACTGCATCGCCATAACCGTAAAAGAAACAGAGGTGGAACTTTATTTCCAAAAGATAAAAGTAAAACCAAGGCTGGTTGTAACAGACAGTCAGGCTTTTAAAAAAGTGGCGGCCGTTGTTCCAAAAGATATTCCTCTCACAAGTTTTAGCATTTTATTCTCACGCCTCAAAGGCGACTTTAAGCAATATATTGAGGGCGTAAAACAAATAGATAAATTAAAAGACGGCGACAATATTTTAATACTTGAATCGTGCTCACATCATGTAACCCACGATGATATAGGGCGCGTAAAGATCCCAAAATGGCTTAAAGAATACACAGGAAAGAACTTAAATTTTGAAGTGGTGGCTGGCACTGACAACATACCTCAAAATAAAAAATACGCCCTAGCTGTTCAATGCGGCGGCTGCATGCTGACCCAAAAACAAGTCCTTAACAGGATAAAAACCGCGTCAGACAGCGGCGTACCGGTAACAAACTATGGAATGCTCATAGCATATGTGAACGGAATATTTGAGCGGGCAATAAAACCCTTCCACAGTGGCAAATAATTTTTTGCAATTGAGCGAATACTTTCATTTCTTTAAAAGTGAGGGTATGATGTGAACACATATAACTAAAAAAGGGGGGCTTTTATGAAAACGAAACTTTTTCTTTTCTCCGCAGTACTTTTAATCCTCGGAGCTTGTTTTCAAACAAACGACGACAACAACAATAACGGTATCGATAAGCAACATGCCTCGATAGGTCCTGTTGTAATGTCGCCTCAGGCTGGAAGTTACTCACTAGATATAAATGTCGAAATGGCAGCATCCATTACAGGTTCAACTATATATTACACTACCGACGGAACCACGCCCACAAATGCGTCCTCCGTATACTCATCAGCCATCCCAGTTTCTGGGAACGGGAGCACAAAAACCATCAAAACAATGTCTGTATATACTCCCGATGGATCTACCAGCGAAGAGTCAATCAACACTTACGTTATAAACTACAGCAAAGTTTCTACGCTTAACACCAACGCTTCTAATTACTGCAGTTTTTACGCCAACGCACCGATGACTTATATATCCATAACCTGCCTAACGCCGGGAGCGGCTATTTATTACACCACGGACGGCTCAACCCCCACCAGCTCTTCAACTCACTATGTCTCTCCTATTACAATCTCTTCACCAACATTCACCAGCGACGTAACAATAAAAGCTATTGGGGTAAAGACTGGCTTACAGAACAGCGATGTTCTCACAATAGACTGTACATATACCCCTCCCGTTTACTATAAGATCTAGAGAAACCCAAAAACAACAAATAACAGGGCGCTGTGTTTACACACAGCGCCCTGTTATTTCTATACCATAAAAACCCTTAGTAAATAAACGTAGTCCTTAACAACGTTCTAAAGTTGGAATTCGATTTGCTTGCGTCTATGTAGGACGTTTGTATGTGAGATAACTCAAGACCCACGTTGAACCATTTATTAAAAATATAGTTCCCGTTCAGGAAAGTGGTTGAGTTAAATGATCTTGCGGTAGAAACAACAAGATCCCTCTGACGGGGTCTATCGAAACCTGAGCCGACGTTAAAATACCAAGCAGCAGTCGGTTTAAAAGTAAGCTGAACCCAGCCGCCGTAGGTCTTAACGGCGTTACAGATGTTGTTTGCAACATCTATATATACGCCCTGCATTATTCCACCAAAGAATGAATTTATATTATCCCCTATAAAAGCTTCTCCCATTAAGTCTATGTACTTTGTAACGATCTTTAGATCATAACCCAACAGCGAGATGTTCAAATTCCTGTCCAGCGTTATACCGCTCTCTTCACGATGTATCTTTTCTTTGCCATACACACCGGAAATTCCGGTTTCCAATAGCCAATCCTCAAATTTTCCGGCGTATCCCAATCTTGACATCACGATCGGTGTTCTTGATTGTTCTCCGTCGCTGATTATGTCGTCAACGGAGTTGGTATAGGTTACGTTAGCTGCCATTGGCCTGTTCACGCTGAACTCAAATTTTACCGGATTGTACTTTGCCGTAAACCTTATCTGAGGAAGCCTCATCCACGGATTTCCCGACGTTCCAAGGCCTATCCAGCTGGCCTGCGCTGGAAATAGAGGAGAGAATATAACGAAAGATTGACCCAAGAGTAATCCAAAATGCTCACCATCCAACGACACGTATGCCTGTTTTAGCCTGTTCAATGGAGAGTAAACGCTCATTGTACCTGTGGTAAAACCACCCACAAAATCCATTTCCAGTCTCGCGTTAAGGTCAGCTTCTCCTATGCTCTTAGGCATATTAAAAAGGAACCCGAACGGGCTGCCTCTTACGGACATACTCATAGAGGGTTGTTGACCGTTGTATGTACCCCTCGGATACAAATAAACAAGCCAGTCACTTATAACGGGACTTGTTGTGTCGTAGTAACTCAACATCTCGATTTTACCGTAGAGTTTCAGGCTAACCTTGTCCTTAAACTTGAATGTAAAAGCATCTGTCAGTGTTGCGATATCGGCGTTCTCTGTGTTGTACTCCTCGGGTTGAGACAGCGCCTTTTTGGGTTCAGCCGCCTGCATGTCCGGCGCCAAGAATAAGAGCAGAAAAAGCGTTGGGAACAAGATCCTTTTAACGTTCATTTTGATCCTCCTTATATTGATCTAATGCGCCACGTATACCATTATATTTATCTCTTGCAATTATTATTTACAA
>JAZDEK010000129.1:0-4505 GCA_043808895.1 Pseudomonadota bacterium | reverse complement strand
CGTCACTTTTTCAAACGTTTCCTGAATGAACTTTAAAAGTTCCTTTTGATATGTAAAGTCCAGCGCCGTAAAATTGGAACCATAAAAGGCTATTTCAGTTGAACCGTTTATGCCGTCCCTTAAAGGCTCAAGATACTGCGTTAGAGTTTCTTCTATCCTGCCTTTTACAGCCTCGTCGGTGTTGACAAAAGATCTGGAGCTTGCGATCTCCTGATCACAGAAAACACATGGGTTTTTTGAACATCCAAGTCCTGTTAAGAATATAGGTACTATCATTTTATTTACCCTGCTCTGTCAGCGACTTAAAAGCCTTGCTCGCCGCATCCTGCTCCGCCTCTTTTTTGCTGTTCCCCTCGCCTACTTTAGAGGTATCGCCTGCCTCTACTTTTACCTTGAACACCCTGCTGTGCGCGGGTCCTGTGATCTTAAGCGTTTTATACATCGGCATCTCTTTGTACTTTGACTGCACGAACTCCTGAAGTTTTGTCTTATAGTCGGTATCAAATTCTTCGGTAAAGACGTTGCTTATAGCATCTTTCCAGAATCTATCAATAAGTTCGTAAGCCGCGACATAGCCACCGTCCAGGTAAACCGCTGCCAGCAAGGCTTCCATAGCACAAGCGAGGATGGATTTTCTCTCTCTTCCGCCCGAAATTTCCTCACCTTTTCCAAGTTTAACATATTCACCGAGCCCTATTTTTTTTGCCACAGATACCAGGATATCTTCTTTAACAAGTGAGGAACGCGCTTTGGAAAGGTCCCCTTCTGATTTTTTAGGGTACTTTTTTACCAGGGTTTCTGTGATCACAAGTTCAAGCACAGCGTCCCCCAAGAACTCCAGCCTTTCGTAGTTCTTACGCACATGACCAGCCTCGTTGGTAAACGACTGATGCGTTAAAGCCTCCTCTAACAGCGAGGAGGCTTTGAATTTGTAAAAAATCCTATGCTGTAGATCAAGAAGCTCCATATGCGTTGGCAATATTATCAAATTTGACGCATGGAGTCAAAGGAAAATCCGCTTTAATGCCTGAAATGTCGTTTACCTGTGAAGACCACAGCGATGTTGTTCTCGTTACATGCGGAAAGTACTTCTTCATCACGCATGGAGCCGCCGGGTTCTATTATTGCGGTTATGCCCAACTGCTTCGCCATATGAATGCTGTCCGCGAACGGGAAGAACCCATCGGATGACATAATTATCGGTTCATCCACCTTGCCGCCTAATGTTTTAATCTGTGCGTGGGCTTTCTCTATTGCCATGTTGGTCGCGTCGATCCTGCTCACAGATCCACCGCCTATTCCAAGTATTCTGTCCTTTGTGCCGATTATTATGGCATTCGATTTTGTTATAGCAGTGACCGCCCAGCAGAATTTCATCGCGGCAAACTCGTCGCTGTTGTATTTTCTTTTGGAAACATGGCTAAAGTTCTTTTCCGCGTCCTTAAAATCATCCCACCAAACATCGCGCGATTGTTCCAGCGTTCCGCCGCAGGCTGTGCGCTGCATATTTCTTGTGAAAAGTATTTCAGCCTCATTAATTGAAAGCATTTTAAGTTTTTTTCTTTCCGCCGAACCCTCAATAAAATCTTTTGAGTAAGACCCTACCGCCAAGACCTCAACGAATTTTCCTTTCATGGCGGCTAAAAGTTCCGAGTCGGCCTGAGAATTTATAACAAGAACACCGCCATAACTTGAAAGAGGATCACAATCCCACGCCCTTGTGAAAGCATCGCTAATATTCTTTTCTGATATCCCTACTCCGCAGGGACTTCCGTGTTTTACTATTACAGCGACGTACTTATACCCCATCGCCTTTAGACCAAAACAAAGGTCTGCCGATCCCTCAAGGTCTAAAATATTGTTATACGATATTTCGCCCTTTAGAATGTCCTTAATGTAAGTTTTTTCACCAAAGAACTTTGCGGTCTGGTGTGGGTTTTCCCCATATCTAAGAGAAATACCGTGTCCACCGCTGTTTATATCGCGCGTGGACGCCTGCGCGCCCGCGAGATAATTACTTATAGCATTGTCGTAGTCTGAGCTGTGGTTAAACGCCTTTGCGGCAAGTTTTTTTCTTGTCTCAAGGCTTGTGCCGCCTGTTTTTTTGATCTCATTTAGAACGGTTTTAAAATCATTGGGGTCAGTAAGGATAGTAACGTCCTTAAACGCCTTTGCGGCGGAACGGATAAGAGAGATGCCGCCTATATCCGTGTGCTCCATTACAGCGTCGGTGTCTGCACCCTCGGAGATATATTTTGTGACGTGATACAGGTCTACGCACACAAGATCAAACGTTGTTATCTTGTGCTGGGCCAACTCATCCTGATGTGTTTTAAGCTCTCTTTTGGCTAAAATCCCTCCGAATATTTTTGGATGAAGAGTTTTTACCCTGCCGTCCAATATTTCGGGAAACCCCGTATATTTTTCTATTTCAACTGCGTTTATACCAAGATTTTTTAAATAAGCAGAGGTGCCGCGCGTGCTGTATATTTCTATTCCGAGCTTATTAAGCTCGACGGCAAAGTCAGCTATCATGTCTTTGTTGGTAACGCTTATCAAGGCTTTTTTAATTTGAGCCATTATATGTTCTCCTGATCCTTGGATTTAAAAGAGTTGTGACCTCATAAACTATACTGCCGGAAGTTTGTGCCCAGTAACCCGCCGGATGATCCTCGCCGATTATAGTGACCCTGTCGCCTGTATTGACCCCGTTTATACCGCTCATATCCACCATGAAATGGTCCATGCAGATAGTGCTTATTATTGGAGCCTGTTTCCCCTGTATCAAAACACTCCCTTTTTTATTCGCGCGCATAAATCCGTCGCCATAGCCGACAGGGACGATACCAACCGTCATATCATTTTGAGCCTTGAACCAGCCGCCGTAACTTACGGTCTCGCCTTTTTTTACTTTTTTGATGTCCTTTATGAATGAATAGAGTCTTAGTACAGGCTCTAATTCGTCGTGCCCGTATCCGTATATCGCTACCCCCAAACGCGCGGTGTTTACAAAATCAAAATTGAAATTAAAAAATCCGGCGCTGTTCTCAAGATGAATGTACTTTGGAAGCCCCGAGAATTCTTTTTTCCAATCCGTAAGAATGGTTTTAAATCTTTCGCTTTGTGAGTTGTTCCATTCGGATTCCTTTGCTCCGGCCGCGGACATATGGGACATTAAGCCTTCTATTTCAAGGTTCGACATACTTTTAAGTTTTTTCATAAAAGAGATGTCGTCGGTGAAGTGAATTCCGAGCCTATGCATACCTGTATCAAATTTTACGTGAACGGGATGTTTAATGTTCCTAAAACTCAAATATTTATTGAATTTTTCGGCCATCGCCTGGCTGTATACAACGGGTTTCAGGTTGTAATTTGTCAGCGTCTCAAATTCGTTCTCTTCCGCGCCGCCCAGAATAAGAAGCTCACTTGTTACACCGCCCTCGCGAAGCCTCACACCCTCGTTAACTCTTGCTGTGCCAAGGCTTTTTATCCCTATTTTTTCCAGCGCTTTCGCTATTTCAAGATCGCCGTGTCCGTAGGCGTTCGCCTTTACAACACCCTGAATGTTTTTGCCGCGAGCGTGTTTTTTTATGACAGCGATGTTGTTTTCCAGCGCTTTAAAATTTATCTCTATATATGTTTCAGGATGCTGCATTATCGTTTCCGTCTTCGTTCCCGGGTCTTGGCCCTGTTATTACCTGTACGGCCTTATAGGACGGTATATAATCCTTGTAAGGCTCGGCCGCAAATGTTTTATTTCTACCGGATGCCTTAACTTTGTAGAGCGCGTTATCTACTACGTCCACCAATTTACCGCCGTCATCCGCATGAGTAGGCACTTCGGCCACTCCCACACTGATAGTAAGATTTCCGTTAGGCTGCTTTTCCTGATTTGGGAACGCTGTCTCTTCAATTATTTTTCTCAGCTTTTCGGCCCTTACCATAGCGCCCTCAAGGTTGGTGTGTGTAAGGATAACGCAGAATTCCTCACCGCCGTATCTGCACGGTATATCGGTATTCCTGGATGTTTTTCTCAATATATCCGATATCGCCCTAAGCAACATATCGCCCATTGGATGACCGTTTATATCGTTATATTTTTTAAAGTGGTCTATATCAAAGAATATGAGCGACAGTGGGTGCTTCAGCCTCTGTGATGTCTTGATCTCAAGATCAAGACGTTCCTTAAAATATCTGTGGTTATAGAGTTCGGTAAGTCCATCTTTTACTGCAAGGTCTTTAATCTTTTTGTGAAGCAGAGCTTTGTCATAACTTGTTTCAAATTGGTTAACGTACTGACTAACTATCTTATCTTCTTTCTCGCTGAGAGAATCCCTGTTTACTATGAGTGTTACTCCAAGGGGCGTGTCCCTTATGATCAAAGGATACACAAGATACTTTGATGTGTTGAACAACTTTGCGACCAGGGTTTTCAGCGACGGATGATTTGATATCCTTGATACGATCGATGTAATGTCTCTTTCACCGGCGACCCCTAGGCTCAT
>JAZDEK010000128.1:0-2832 GCA_043808895.1 Pseudomonadota bacterium | reverse complement strand
CTACGTTCCAGGTCTATATAATCAACGAGCCTGGCGTTGACTGCTATGGTCCTGATGTGCAGGTGATGTATAACCCAGAGACCTGCGGCGCGGGACCTGATAATCTTCCAACAGGCGACCTTGGGATATGGGACAACACTCAGTCCACCGGAGAGGCGTGTTTGGCCGCGAAGATGAACGCCGAAGTAAGTTATGTCGGCTCGTATGTTGATACAGCGATGAGGATGCTTTATTCAATGATGTGTGCTTACAAAGTAAAGAACGATATGACCGAGATCCCCAATGGCGCTACAGCAAGCCTAGTCGACGATATAAACGCCAGAGTTAGCGGCGCATCCATGACCACTTCAACCTTTACATATAATGATGGCACACTTACAGCGTCTATGGTTGGCACAGTCGGTGTTAATACCGTGAACGTCAGCGTCACCAACAGGACAACAAAAGACGGCGAGACTTATACATATACGGGTATTGTCTACGGTAGCATGCTGCTTCAGGATGGCTCAAAAGATGTTTTCTCGACTCTTTACAATATTACAGAAACAACGACCACGGGAACATATAAATATGAGGTTAAAAAAAGAAGAGCTGGAACGTCCGAACCAGATTCAGCGTTGTTCGCCTCTGACCACAGCGTTATTTATTGGTCAAGCTCCGGTGGTTATCCCGCCCCCACCAGTGGCGGAACATACAGTAAACTCCAGCTTGACGAGACTGGTTCCGGAACAGCTTACTACGCGTGGCAGGCAGGAGCGGGTGACCCCAACACAAGAGTGTTCCAGGCTCAGACAACAGGGACCAGCGGCTATGGATATTTTGGCTACGGACCTAATCTTTATGACGGAAATTCAGGCGGGAATCTCGGCAGCATAACAGGGATGATCTGTTATTGGACTGGACCGGGTTCAACTCAAACTATGCATTCGGGAGTAGTTCAGGCACAGGCTCTTACAAAAACAAGCGGGCTTTATGTGCCATCGGCGAACTACACAAGATACATGTTGAGTAATAGTTGTGATTACACGACCTGTCCGGGAAATAATTTCCAATATAGAAAAGGTACTACAGGCGCTTGGACCACTTACGCGACAAACTTCACGAACGATCTTGTAACATACTCTACAGCCGTGGCTGGCGGGGTTAGCGGGCTTGGCCCGATAAGTTCTATAACTTTGGAAGGATTGTAACAGCTTGATAGCTGTGACTGGTTGGCTTAAATGTCACTAGCGAAATATCGTTCTTATCTCATGGTTCTTTTGTCCGCGTGGTTTTTTTCTTCTACGCTGTGTTCTCAGGAAAACTTAAAAATTAATTTGATCATCCCTGAGCAAACAGCTCCGGCGATGTCTACAAGTTGTCGTGAATATTCCTATCATTTTGAGGCTCAAAGTAAAATTTTTGAATACTATCTCCGGGAATTGATAACGGCTCACGCTGACCCTGACGGATATTTTATCCGGACATTCGATCAGATAATAGGCGAACCGCTCGTGCTGAACCCAGTTGACATCATGGTTAAAAGCGCAGTTTTGAGTAACTTAATAGAAAATAAAAAAGTATCACAGTATCTTTTTGTTTCAAGAAAACCAAGAATAGCGGAGGCGCTGAATAAAAACTGGGCTGGAGCCACTCTGTTATATGAGGAGAATAACACTGTGGAAAATCTGTGCGAGATGTTTTTTCTACACAGGATCTACAGCGAGCAAAAAGATGTCGCAACGGGATTATTACAAATAGCCGGCAGCTTAGGTAGAACGTACGGCGAGAACTTTCTGGGAACGGAAATAATTGATAAGGTCAAGAATATAGCGATGCATAACAGGGTGGGGCTTTTTTATTCACCGGCCATAGGTGTACTGGGAAAGATCAGCGGTGATATATCTTCAAAAGCGATGGCCGAAATACTTAATTTAGGAGAATGCATAGACTGCGTAGATAACGGAGAATCTTTCATAGACAGCCCTGCTGTTATCTTTAAAAGAGAACAACGTGAGCAGAACGAGGCTTACACATTATTTATGCTCGCTCAAAGCGGTCATCCGGAATTGTTGCTCCAAGTATATAACAAAGCCGATCTAACGGACGCTGCCAAGAACACAGCGGCCAGGCTTTTGGGTTATGAACTTCCGTATCCAAACGAAAAGGTTTTTAACGGGTTTAGGGATTTACTTATTATCGCTCAAAACGTTATGGTTATGTTCATTGTTCCGGTCGGTGAAGTAAATGCTGTCAAGCCGGTAACGGAAATTGCGTCGGCGGCCAAAGGCGACGCGGTGCCTGCACTTATAGATAACGCAGTCGCCAGTAGTGTTGAGGGCGAATTTCCTTTAGTTGCATGGCAGAAGGCTTATTCCGGCGATGTTTTAATAGCTCCTCCCGTTGCCGTGGTCACCAGGCCTGTGGTCGCTGTAACAAGCAATACAGCAGTTAACACAACAGCCGGTGCGACAGCCATAACAAATTATACCGCTCCGGTTGGCCAGGTCGTTGCCCAAATATTTAATGTTCCCAACCCAAACCCGCAACTGCCGATACCTTATAGGATATTACAGCCTCTTACAGTGGAATATAACGGCGAAGATTATATTGAACTTGAAGATGAACCTGGAGTTTTTGTTAAAGCCGAAGAACAGGATCTACTGGATCGGACAAAGTATGAATATAGGAACGGTAGAATGCTGCCGGTAATAGAACTTGCAGGCAGAAGGATCGTTATCGGTGATGAAAATGCCGCAGAGAAGATGATAATGGAAGATGTGAAAAAAGGACTGCTGGGTGAAGAAGAAGCGGAAAAGCTGCTAAAGATAATCGCGGATATAAAAGCTGGTA
>JAZDEK010000127.1:0-2107 GCA_043808895.1 Pseudomonadota bacterium | reverse complement strand
ACATTAACGTCCTCTTCAACAGCGATACGAGCAATTTCTTGCGGGGTTTTTCTTAAACCTGTATAGATAACCTCAAAACCAGCGTCCCTAAGGGCGCGCGCCACTACTTTTGCGCCTCTGTCGTGACCATCAAGTCCCGGTTTTGCTATAAGCACTCTTATTTTTCCGCTCATTATCCCAAACCTCCAAGCTTCCGCAGCAAATGCCACGGCGGCAGTACTCTATATAACAACTTTTTCCCTATATTCGCCGAACACTTCCCTTAACACTCCGCATATCTCGCCTATGGTGGCATAAACACGCACAGCGTCCATAATTGGATACATAAGGTTTGTCCCGTCTTTAGCGGCTTTTTTCACTTCGCTTAGTTTTGTTTCAACTTCTTTTTGGTTCCTTTCTTTTTTTACGGCGTTTAATCTTTGAACCTGTTTTTTCTCGACCTCGGGATTCACTTTTAAAAGCTCACCGTGTTTTTTATCTTCCATTGCGTATTTATTTACACCGACCACTATCCTTTCCTTTGTTTCTATGCCCTGCTGATATTTATATGCGGAATCCTGGATCTCTTTTTGTATGTAACCACCCTCGATCGCTTTTACCACTCCGCCCATATCATCTATCTTTTTTATGTACGCTTTTGCCTCAGCCTCTATTTTATCTGTAAGCGCCTCAACAAAATAAGAGCCGGCAAGCGGGTCTGCTGTATTTGTAATACCGGATTCTTCTGCAATTATCTGTTGAGTCCTTAACGCTATTGTAACACTTTGTTCTGTTGGGAGAGCAAGAGCCTCGTCCCTGGAATTTGTATGAAGGCTTTGAGTTCCGCCAAGCACCGCCGATAACGTTTGCACAGCGACCCTAACTATATTGTTATCAGGCTGTTGAGCAGTAAGAGTGGAGCCGCCCGTTTGTGTGTGGAATCTTAGCATCAAGGATTTTGCATCTTTTGCATGGAACCTTTCTTTCATTATATGCGCCCAAAGGCGACGAGCTGCCCTGAACTTTGCGACCTCTTCCAATAGATCATTATGGGCGTTAAAAAAGAAAGAAAGCCTTGGCGCAAAATCATCAACGCTCAAACCTGCTTTTATAGCTGCATCAACATACGCTATGCCGTCCGCGAGAGTAAATCCAACTTCCTGGGACGCTGTGGAACCGGCTTCCCTTATATGATAACCGGAAATACTTATAGTGTTCCACTTTGGGACTTCTTTGGAACAGAACTCAAAAATATCCGTAATTAATTTCATGGACGGTGCCGGAGGAAAAATATAAGTTCCGCGCGCAACGTATTCTTTTAATATATCATTCTGAATTGTACCTGTTAGATCTTTTCTATTTACTCCATGTTTCTCAGCGTTAACTATGTACATCGCGAGCAGTACTGCCGCCGGAGCGTTTATGGTCATGGACGTAGAAACCTTATCAAGCGGGATATCTTTAAAAAGTATTTCCATATCTTTAAGGCTGTCTATTGCGACACCAACCTTTCCAACCTCGCCCTTACACTTTATGTCATCAGAGTCGTAACCGATCTGTGTGGGAAGATCGAATGCTACAGAAAGTCCTGTTTGCCCGGAGTTTAAAAGATATCTATAACGCTGATTTGATTCTTCGGCGTCACCAAACCCTGCGTATTGCCTCATCGTCCAGAGCTTTCCTCTGTACATTGAGTGTTGCACTCCGCGGGTATAAGGATATTCCCCCGGGAAACCTATTTTCTCCTCGTAGTTTGTGGTCGGAGCTTCATTAATATCTTCCGGAGTATAGATGCTGTTCACAGGAGAGCTTGAACTGGTCAGGAATTCTTTTTTTCTCTCAGCGTATTTTTCTGTGAGTTTCTTGTATTTATCGGCCCACTCATTCTTCTTCATTTTTCACTCCAAGAAGTTATTCCCTTACAGAGGCAGAAGGACCAAGTTTCGACGATGAAAAGTCTATCGCGTCCATACGCACTACTTTTCTTAGTCTCTCTTTTAAAGCAGAAAGGTTGCCGTTATCCGCAAGTTTTACGTCATTAATATATTTTTTGTATTCAGATTCATCTTTTTTGGACGGCGCGACAGTAAAAAGATTAAGTCCATATTTTATAGCAAGATAATTTATA
>JAZDEK010000126.1:0-5046 GCA_043808895.1 Pseudomonadota bacterium | reverse complement strand
TCGCCTTGGACGGTATAACAGGCGGAAACCCTGCGTCGCCGTAAGCAAGGTTATACGGAATTATAAGAGTGCGCTTCTCGCCTTTTTTCATATCAAGAAAAGCTTCGTCCCACCCCGGTATTACCTGGCCCATTCCAACTGCGAACTGGAATGGCTGGCCTCTATCTACGGAGCTATCAAATTTTGTCCCGTTGATAAGAGTTCCGGTGTAATGGGCTGTAACCATGGAGCCCTTTTTGGGTTTTTCGCCCTGTCCCTGTTTAACGACCACATACATAAGCCCTGTTGGGGTCTTTATGGCATTGGGCCACTGCCTCTTTATAATGAGGTCTTCGCTCATGGTACTCTCCTTAGCAGTGTCCGGAACAGCCGGCGTTTCTGCCTGTTTTTTGCTGCAAGTACTTAAAACAAAAGGGATAGATAGCGCAAGTAGCGCGCATAATATTGGTTTCTTCATAGTCACCTCTTATAGCACAAAAAGTCACTTTTGCAAAAAAAATTAAGGTTAGCACGCCTTAATATTGACACAGACCTTTAATTAATAAAAAATTACCTCTTGTTACTCACTCATAAACGGGGGCCACTATTTTTATGCAGCAGAAATTGTTCATTGAGTTTGAAGCACCTGTTACCCGAAAACAAAAAATCACACCGACGCTGAAACCAAAAGATAAAAATGGAAGCGTTGAGATGGACCGCGACCTTAATTACAATTTTAAACGACTTTCGCAGAAAGAAGAAAAGTGCTGGGACGACGTAGTTAAGAGATTCATTAGCGAACTCTCAAAAAGAGATTGCAAAACTCCCGTTGAAGACCTTGAGTGGCTCTGCATGAATTATTATGCTCTACCGAATTCCCCTGCTCTACTTACAGCGGGAACAAGGAACTTTTATGCCAGCGCGTGTTCAAGTTATCCGGTCAAGGATACATTAGATGAAGTTCCTTTCTCCATTCTTGATACACTTAAAATTTCCAGCATGGCGACCAAGGCTGGTATAGGCACGGGGTTTAATTTCTCCCATATACGTTCAAAAGACGAACCTGTAAGAGGACGTTCAAATGTAACAGGCGGACCTGTTTCCTTTATAAGGGCTTACAACGGCTTCTTTAAAGAGATAACTCAGGCAACAAGAAAAAGCGCATCCATGGGATTGCTGCATGTTAATCATCCCGACATAACAGATTATATAAATTGTAAGGCACAAGACGGTGTAATTGAGGGATTTAATCTTACTGTCATCATCGACGACAAATTCATGAATGCGGTTGAAAAGGACACCGATTACGAATTGAAATACATAAACAAGAGTGCGACCGGAGAAACAATAAAAACCATTAAGGCGCGTGAACTTTTTGATCTGATGTGCACGAGAATTTGGGACAACGGTGAGCCGGGCGTTATGTTCGAGGATAACATAAAAAAAGATTACTTTGAGGACGAAATTAATATTTTGGCAAACCCTTGCTCAGAGGCACTATTAAGCCACGGCGAAGACTGGCTGGAGCTTTGTGTTCTTGGATCGATAAATCTTCCAAAATATATGTCGCTTACAAAAGAAGAGCGAAAAAAAGTTGTAGACACCACGGTCAGAATGTTAAACGACATCATAGACACCCAAGATTACGTCGTGGAATACCATAGAAAAGGAATGAAAGACAGGAACAGAAAGATCGGTATAGGCGTTGCGGGGCTTGCGACAGTACTTGCGATACGCGGGATAAAATACAGCAGTAAAGAGGCTTGCGAACTTACAAAAGATGTATTCGCCGAGATAGGAGAATTTTCCGCACAAACTTCTTCAAAGCTCGGAAATCTTACAGTTACCATTAACGAAAAACCAACTCCGCTTGGAAGATACAACGCTTCTCTTCTTTCTGTCGCTCCGACTTCAACCTTGAGCAACATATTTAACAACATCAACGACGAGGGTTGTTCTTACGGCATAGAGCCATACTTCAGTCTTGAGCCTCAAATTGTGGCCAACAGTTACGGAAAATTCGAAGTAAAAGAAAAAATAATTGATTTCATAGAAGGAAAAACATCCCACATTGAGTGCGCGAACGACCTTGATTATAAAGCGCACCTTGGCCCTGTTGAAGCTTATTACAACTCAAATCCTAAAGGGATAGTGCAAGGCTGTTCAAAGACCATAAACTTTAAGAACAACGTAACTGTCGAGGATGTTAAAGACGCCGTGTTCTACTGCTGGAAACACAAAGTAAAAGCTATAAGTTTCTACAGGGACGGAAGCCGCCAGAACCAGGTCATAACAACAAAGGGGACATACTCTGCGACAGGAAGACCAACAGTGATAAACTACACCACAGCGCCTAAAAGACCGGACGAACTTCCGTGCGAAATATTCCATGTGAGCAGTGAAAAGGAAAAATGGTTGGTACTTGTAGGGCTGTTGAACGGGCAACCTTATGAAGTTTTTGCTGGCCTTGAGGAGAAGTTGGACATTCCTGCAAAGATAAAAGAGGGAATAATACGAAAAGACAACGCGAAATATAATTTAATTGTCGGCACCGGCGAGGACGAATGGAAGATAAAGGACGTGCCGAACATGTTCGAGAACAAACAGTTCGCGACCATAACAAGAATTACGTCCATGACACTACGCCACGGCACACCGTTAAAATACGTATGCGAGCAACTGCTCCACGACGGTGGTTTTGACGCGTTCAACAAAGCGGTCGCCAGAGTTCTCAAAAAATATATCGACGATCAGGAAGAATCCGGTCTTAAGTGCGAAAAATGCGGCTCAAGAATGAAATACGTTCAAGGGTGCCTGACCTGCACGTGCGGTTACAGCAAGTGTAGTTAAGCACAAGGCGGTATTAAATGTTCGATAAGATCCGTAAGGCTATGTGCGCACAGCCTCACATTAAGCCAATAAAAGACGAAAGCGAGATCAAAAAAATATACAAACATTGGCGAATAAGGATGATGTACTCCACCATGATAGGGTACGCTGCGTTCTATCTTGTAAGAAAGAATTTCTCTATGGCCATGCCGTCCTTCTTGCAGGAATTTGGCGCGACTAAAACGGACCTCGGGTTGGTCCTTTCTTTATTCTCTGTAATATACGGAGTGGGAAAATTCTTTAACGGAATTCTGGCTGACAGAGCGAATCCGCGTTATTTTATGGCGCTGGGGTTAATACTTTCTGGCGTAACGAACTTGTTCTTTGGTCTTAGCACGGGCATTGTTACCGTCGGTGTTTTCTGGCTTTTCAACGCATGGTTCCAGGCAATGGGGAGTCCTCCGTGCGCAAGAATCTTGACTCACTGGTACAGTTCAAAAGAACTTGGAACAAAATACGGAATATGGAACGCCTCACACCAGGTAGGAGGAGCCGGTATACTGATACTCGCCGGATACTTGATACCTAGTTATGGTTGGAGATCCGCTTTCTACGTTCCTGCAGTTGCAGCAATACTGGTGGGACTGTTTTTAATAAACCGCCTCAGGGATACTCCACAATCAATAGGCTTGCCGCCTGTGGAAGAATATAAAAAAGAAGCGAAGAAACATCTAGACTCAAACGAGGACACTGCAAGTTCCGCCAAAGAGATATTCTTAAAACATATACTTCCGAATAAGGTACTTTGGTATTTATGCTTTGCGAATTTCTTTGTTTACATAGTACGCATAGGCGTTCTTGACTGGGCTCCTACATATCTTATAGAAGCCAAGGGAAGCAAACTCGGCCTTGCGGGGTTTAAGGTCGCTGGATTCGAAATAGCCGGGATATTCGGCGCAATAATAGCGGGATGGGCATCGGACAAAATATTTAAGGGTAGACGTGGTCCTGTTAATTTAGGTTGCATGGCGCTCTTAACAGTATTTTTATTTTGGTTCTGGAAATTACCTTCCGGACATCCATGGTTAGAAGCTGCAGCACTTATCGCAGTGGGATTCTTGGTTTACGGTCCACAGATGCTGGTCGCTGTTGCTGCCGCAGACGTGGCTTCTAAAAAAGCTTCCGCTACAGCAATTGGCCTGACCGGTACTTTTGGTTATTTGGGCAGCACTGTTTGCGGAGTTGGCACAGGCCTCCTGGTTGATAAGTTCGGTTGGGATGGCGGCTTTATATTCTACGTTTCGTGCTCACTGGCAGCAATGTTCTTGTTCTTGCTAACGTGGACAGCAAAAGCAAAAATGGCTGAGTAAACTCTGTAAATTTTATAATTATTTTAATCCCCCACCCCCATGCGACCTGGAGGTTGAACTTGTTCTTGAGCACCCCCTGGTATTGAAAGGCAGACCAGTAGCCAATAACCCAGAATTATAACTCGAGAGTAGAAAAAAACCAAATGTACATAAAAAAGGTTGACTCACCCCCCCATTATATTGTAAAAGTTACACACGATTAATTAACCGGTGCAGGTATATGTGTTCATGCCTAAAAAAAGAACTGTTTCGGTAATCATTTTTCTGCTTTCTTTTTCTTTGCCGTGTTTTGCGCAAGCCGTAGGCAAGCCGACAAAAAGCATGTCGGATGTAGAAAGGTACGAAAAGACATATCCATATTCCGAGCTTGTTAATTTAGAAATTCCAAAATCCCCTTTCTCCGGCCAAGGATCAATTCAACAAGCTGATTGTTTGTTCATAAGGAATAATTTCCGCCACGATATATCATCCAAATGGGCAGAGATGAATTCGACCCTGTCGGATATAAAAAGATATCGAGATGAAGTCGCCACGACTATATCAAAATGCAGCGGTGGAATTAGTAGTGAGTTCGTCACATGCACCGACGCTCAAATAAAAGAGGCTATTGATTTCAGCAAATGGTACTTTAATAACGTCCATTTTATGGAAAACCTTTCTTGCGCGCTTAATGTAGTCCCTTTTGGACCACATGAAAACACGACCAGGTCGTACTCTGAGGATCAACTCCATGTTACCAACCTAAATCACCTTCTAGCCACAGCAACGTACAACAAAGAACAAATAAACATAATAAAAGGAGCCGCAATAGAAGACATAGCGGCCACTTCGAGAACACAGGCACTTAATTTGGCTACTGCATTGGATG
>JAZDEK010000125.1:0-21636 GCA_043808895.1 Pseudomonadota bacterium | reverse complement strand
TGGGATAACTTGCCGGATATCCGTAAAAGCACCAATGGAGGAAAGAGCTATAACTATTGCAAGCGTTCCAGCGCTTGAATGTATCAACGCCGCTGTTATTGCGCTTAAAGCCAGGCCCGTTGCTATCCCAATAAGTGTTCCACTGCTTGTGTGAGATAGTAAATTCTGAAATACACCGGAACTCTGAAGCGGAAGCACAGCGTTCTTCATTACGATTATGCCGAGGAATATTAATCCAAACCCGAGCGTAATTTCCCCGAACATTTTAAGGCTTCTCTTGTTGGAAAATAGTTTTAAAAAAGCTCCAAGGCCTATCGCCGGAAAAACGTACTGGTCAAGGTTAAGCGAAATTACCTGAACCGTTATAGTGGTCCCAACGTTCGCGCCAAAAATAATTCCCATACTGTTGGTGAGAGAAATAAGTCCCGCGTTTATAAAGTTAACTAAAAATACAGTGGTCGCGCTGCTACTTTGAACCAGCGCCGTAATAAAAAACCCTACCACCGTACTCATAAAAACATTTTTCGTGAGCTTCTCGATACTTTTTTTAATACTTAAGGATGCTATGGTTTGGAGCGATTTTCCCGTTATGTGGAACCCATAAAAGAAAAGTCCAAGACCGCCAAAAAGCCCCAATAATATAAGAAACGTAACCATAATTTATCCCTGCCTTTCCAAATTTATTTCAACCTTTCCAGAATAAGTTTTTTTACCTGTTCGTTCACTTCTTTTATGCTCATCCCGTCTGTGTTTATTTCCACAGCATCGTAGGCTTTTCTAAGAGGTGATATCTCGCGCTCTGTGTCACGTTTATCTCTTTCCAACGTGTCTTTAAGGACTTCGTTATAATCCACCTTCATCCCTTTGGCTTTTAATTCATCATAGCGCCTTTTGGCGCGGACTTCGTTAGATGCCGTAAAGAATAATTTTAAGTTAGCATCAGGAAAAACAACAGTCCCAATATCGCGGCCATCAATTATCACTCCGCGTTTTTTTGAGTCTTTTGCGAAACGTCTCTGCATCTCCAAAAGAGAAGCCCTTACAACAGGAATAGAGCTTACCTGCGAGGCAAGCATAGAAACTTCGGGTGTTCGTATCTCCTCGGATATATCCCTTTCAGCAAGGTAGATATGGTTATCGTCGCCCTGGAATTCAAACCTTAGTTTTAAGGAAAGGCATAACTTTTTTAACGCATCGTTATTATCCAGCGGGGTATTCTTTTCTTTTACAACAAGCGCGACAGACCTATAAATGGATCCGGTATCCAGGAAACTCATGTTAAGTTTTCTTGCGACCATTTTGCAGATGGTGCTTTTTCCCGTTCCAGAGGCGCCGTCTACAGCGATTATCATCCCGCGATGCTCCTTATTGTCTCTATGACTTTTTTGTTCTGCTCCATGGTTCCCACGGAAAGCCTTATGTGGCGCGGCAGGCCGTAGCCCTGCATTGGGCGAACGATTATTCCGCGCTGCAGCAGTTTATCAAAAAATATTTTGCCATCTTCCGGAACTTCTATGAGAACAAAACTACATTCCGTGGGCAGATAATTAAGCCCAAGTTTTTTAAGTTCCGTCTTGAAATAGTCTATACCCTCATGGGTTTTCTTGACCGTCTCTTTCACAAAATCTTGGTCGTCAAGCGCGGCAGTGGCTGCATCTTGGGCGACCACGTTAACGTTAAAGGCTTCGCGGATCTTGTTGGCCGTTCCTATTATCTCCCGGCTTGCTATTCCGTACCCGACCCTTATGCCGCCAAGACCGTACGCCTTACTGAACGTTCTTGTTATAACGAGGTTACTCTCGTATTCCTTGAATACGGACATCATCGTTTTATAATCTTTCGCCCTGACAAATTCAATGTAGGCCTCGTCGGAGATAAGGAGTATATTATTCTTTTTCGCGAACTCCATAAGCTGCATCATTTCATCGAACGGAAGATATGTTCCTGTAGGATTGTTGGGGTTATCCACAACTATGATGGCTGTATTTTTATCACAGCCGTCTACGATAGCTCTAATGTCGAACATATGGTTTTTTGCCTTGGTGGGCCTGTATTCCGCGCCGCAGGCCTCGGTTATGATCCGGTACATGGCGAAAGCATACTGGCTTGATACGACGTTCGTTTTATCGTCAAGTCCCAGCCTCATTATTAACTCAAGCACTTCAATACTGCCGTTTCCCGCAACAATATTTTCCATCGATACAGCCTCGAATTCGGCGATCCTTTTTCTCAAATAAAAGGACCCTCCGTCAGGATACATGTTGGCTTTTTTTATGGCTTCATCCATCGCGTGTTTGGCTTTTGGAGAAAAACCCCACGCGTTCTCGTTTGACGCAAGCTTGATGGAATTTTTTATTCCAAGCTCTCTTTCCACTTCTTTTACGGGCTTGCCAGGGACGTATGGAGTTATGTTCGTTATCTTTTCCCTGATCTTAAACATGCGGACTCCTTTTTATCGCTTGATTTAGCAATATTAATATCTTAAATAGTGCGCGGGGGCAAATGATTTATCGTGAGCGCAAAAAAGAGAATAAAATTCGAAGAGGTATTTGAAGGGGAACAGCAGCAGGAAAGCTCCGAGATGATGGGCGTTATGGAGAAGACCAAGATCGCCGAAGTGTCTTCTCAGCAGATCGTCAAAGGAAGGGTGACCCACGTATCACGTGAATTTATAACCATCGATATAGGTTTTAAATCCGAGGGGCGTGTCCCCGTCGCTGAATTTGTTACACCAGAGGGAGATATAAACGTAAAAGCGGGTGATGAGATAAGTGTTTTTGTATCTAATTTAGATTCACGTTCGGGTAACATAATCATGTCCAAGACCAAAGCTGACGCTATAGCGACCTGGGAAAAAATAGAGGACGCGTACACCAATAAAACCGCCATGATCGGAACGGTCACAGCTATGATAAAAGGCGGCGCCCACGTTGACCTTGGGGGCTTAACAGCATTTATGCCTTTATCTCAATGCGGCGACGCCGCGGCCGGAAGAATTATCGCGGTGAAAATATCAGAATATAATGATTCAAGGTCCAACATTATAGTTTCAAGAAAAGCGGTGTTTGAGGAAGAAAAGGAAAGTAAGAAAAAAGACCTGCTGCCGAAATTAAAAGAGGGAGCGGTGTTTGACGGTGTGGTGAAAAGAATCTCCGACTACGGAGTGTTCGTTGATATCGGTGGTATGGACGGCATGGTCCATGTGTCGGACCTTTCGTGGGGCAGGGTGAAAAATCCACGTGATGTAATTTCCACAGGCACCGAGCTTAAAGTGGTCGTATTAAAATACGACGTTGAAAAAGAAAAATTATCCCTGGGCGTAAAACAGCTTACGAACGACCCCTGGGTTGGCGCTAAAACAAAATACAGCGTGGGTGACAGGGTTAAGGGAAAAATAGTAAGCGTTACCGACTTTGGCGCGTTCATGGAAGTAGAGCCCGGCATTGAGGGCATGATACACATAAGTGAGATGTCGTGGGCGAAAAAAATTAAAAAACCAAACCAACTTTTAAAGGTGGGCGACGTTGTTGAAACCGTTATTCTTGATATAGATACCGAGAAAAAGAAAATGGGCCTTGGTTTAAAACAGATAGGCGGGAATCCGTGGGACGAATTAAAAAATAAATATCCCTACGGCACAAGGGTCAAGGGAACTATAAAAAGCATCACCGACTTTGGATTGTTCGTTAATATAGGCGAAGAGTTTGACGGCCTGGTGCGTATAGCTGACATCACGTGGGACGCAAAAGCTCAAATATCGTCAAAGGATTTTAAAAAAGGCGCCGCAATTGATGTTGTGGTGATAGACGTTGATGTTGAAAAACAAAGACTCTCTCTGGGAATAAAACAACTTACAGATGATCCTTGGAAAACAATTTCCGAAAGGTATCCGGCGGGAAGATCGGTGGAAGGGACCATCGTAAAGGTTACGGACTTTGGGATATTTGTTGAGCTTGAACCCGGTGTTGACGGGCTTATCCACATAAAAGAACTCTCGGATGAGAAAACCAAAAAGATAAACAAGGAACAGTATAAAGAGGGCGATAAAATAACGTCGCTGGTCACAAAGGTGGATAGAAAAACCAAAAAGATATCTTTAAGCCTAAAGGCGATGAAAGAAAAAGAGGAGCGCGATAACGTTAATGATTTTGTAAAACAACAGGGTGATGTAAAGACCTCGCTCGGTGATATCTTAAGGAGAAAATTAAATGGATAAAAAAGTTCTTATGACCATACTTGCGATATCGTCGCTCATACTTATCTTGGTTTTTTTGTCCCTTATCTCGGTGTACAGGGCTGCTTCCCCGGGCTCCATTATGAGTAAGGACGAAATTGGAGTTCTGGAAATAAAAGGGATAATAATGGACTCTGACGATGTTCTTAAAAAAATAAAAGACCTTAAAGATCGTGACAGCGTTAAAGCCGTTGTTGTGCGTATAGATTCTCCGGGCGGCGGGATCTCCGCGGCGCAGGAGATCTATCATGAGCTTAAGAACCTGGACAAAATAAAACCCGTTATAGCCTCATTCAGCTCCGTGGCGGCGTCGGGTGGTTACTATGTGGCTCTGGGCGCAAGGACGATATTCGCCAATGAGGGCTCTCTTACGGGAAGTATCGGCGTTATAATGCAGCTTGCAAACCTTGAGCGCCTGTATCAATTTATAAAAATATCACCCATCACTATAAAGAGCGGAAAGTTTAAAGACATTGGAAACGCGGCAAGACCTATGACGTTGGAAGAGAAGGCGTTGCTGCAAAGGCTCTCGGACGATATGCACGCTCAATTTAAAGCGGCTGTTTCCATGGAAAGAAAACTTCCCATCAGCATCGTAAATAGTTTTGCTGACGGCAGGGTGTTCTCCGGGCTCGAGGCACAGCAGCTAAAGCTTGTTGATACGATAGGTACATTTAACGACGCTGTACAATATGCCGTTAAACTCTCAAAAGCGAACGAAAAAGCCGAGCTATATTACCCCGATGAAGAAGAGAACAGTATTTTAAGAGAGATATTCTCGAGCGCGAAGACTTTTATGAATAAGACAGCGTTAGAGGCTGAGAACCCAATGCCTAGAACAATGTGAGGTAATGATGGAAAAGATATGGGCGCCGTGGAGGGGAGAGTATATTCAGAACTCGTTGAAACAAAACCCCGATGAATGCCTTTTTTGCGAGCTCCTGAAACAAAAACCCTCAAAAGAAAATCTTGTTATCCATAACTCCAAAGACGGACTTGTGGTGCTGAACAAATACCCGTATAACAGCGGGCACATAATGGTCGTCCCCAAAAAGCACGCCGACAGTTTTGATAAACTTAACGACGAGGAATACAAGTCGCTTTCAAACCTTTTAAAACTCTCTGTGAAAGTTATTTATAATGTATATGAGCCCCAGGGTTGTAACGTTGGAATGAATTTGGGGCGTGCAGCCGGAGCGGGAATTGCCTCTCACATACATTATCACGTGGTGCCACGCTGGAACGGGGACATGAATTTTATGCCTGTGATATCGGAAGTTAAGATCATCTCGGAACATTTACTTACGGCTTACGAAAAAATAGCCAAAGGATTTTTGGAGGTGCAAAAATGAGGGCGTTTGGTCTTATCGTTTATTTCGTGGTTATTGCTGTAGTGGTTACTCTTGGTGTTGTTTTCGCCGTGGATAACTCTGTTTTTATAACCCTGAAGTTCTACAAATGGCAGGTCCCGCAAATGTCGCTGTGGATAATAATCTTTAGCGCGTTTTTTATCGGGTTTCTTACAGCTACGATAATTTTGTCGTGGAAACTCATAAAGCTTTCGCTTTCAAGAAAGAAATATATAAACTCGTACGAAAAACTTAAAGCGATGCTTCAGCAGAAAATGGAAGATCTTAAGAACCCGGAAGAAGAGAACCACTAAATGCTCTTTACAGTGATTTTTACCTCGCTGTTCTTAGATCTGTACGCGGACAGCAGCTGCCCGCTCACCGAGACCCAATACATCAACGGTGACTACAAAAAGTGCGCTGTTTCCAAAGAGGGCGCGGGGTCTGAACAGTGCGGCTATATAAAGGCGCTTTGTAATGTGGGCAGTAACAGCCTTGATGACGCAAGATACATGTTCTCAATGATGAGCACTGCCGACGCCAGAACGGGAACACTCTCTGATTTTAACGCTCTTGCCATAGCCAGCCTTATTGATGTGGCGTACATCGCGGGCGAGTACCAAAAAGCGTATGGCCTTTCGGGAGAATTGAACAGTCTGCTCTCCAAAATGCTGCCTGATTCCTATCCTTACGTGGTCAGCGAGGTACTTCTTGCAAAATCTTACTACGGCGGTAAAGACACAAGGTCCGCGCTCAAAAGACTTAATATGCTGACACAAACGGGGATCGACCCTGTTCTGTATTGTTCCATCAACACGCTATGATCACCGCATCAAAGCAAAGAATTCTGGCCGTGGATACATTGCTCTCCGTTTTCACCAACGGCAAGAGGCTGGACGAAACACTTAAAGATATCCCGAACACAGAAACTCATTTAGCCCAGATCTACAACATCACTCTTGGCGTCACAAAACATCATAACAGGCTGAAAGCCTATCTTGAAAAAAAACTTGAAAAAATGCCGGCTCCGCGCGTGCAGTTCATTCTTGAAGCAGCCTTATTTGAACTTTCTTATAACGATTCCGCAAAACCGTACGCCGTGGTCAGCGACGCCCTCAAAATGGCGGAGAATAAATACTCGGGCTACAAGGGACTTATTAACGCTGTGTTAAGGCGATTCAGCGACAATATTGGAGTAGAAAAAAAAGTCCTGGAGAGCGCGCCTTTATATCCCCTATGGTTCATGAACGAATTAAAGAATACTTTTAACTCACAAGCGGAAAGTATAGCGCGCGGGTTTATTGATCCCTCGCCGTTCTTTCTTTTTGTTAACACAAGATCAACTTCAGTCGGAGAAATGGTTTTAAAATTAAAAGAGCAGGGAGTGGATTGTGAGATCGTTTCTTATAGAGGTGTTAACGCCATAAAAAGTTTTGATAAAAAAGTGCTTCACACACAGGATTTTAATAAAGGTCTGTACACTGTGCAGGACATATCCTCACAATCCGCGGTAAATGAGCTCAAGGTTTTAAAAGGCATGAGCATCCTTGATATCTGTTCGGCACCCGGAGGGAAAGCGATTGCCGCCGCTGTAATGAGCGATGACGCCGCGGAGATCACCGCCATGGACAGCTCGTCTTTGAGGCTTGAAAGAGTGTATGAAAATATAGAACGTATGGGCGTAAATTCCATCAGTGTGGTGCGCGATGATTTTTTATCACATTCTTTTAACGGGAAACTTTTTGATAGAATTATACTTGATCCTCCATGCAGCGCCCTTGGAGTGGTTAGGCGTCACCCTGATATTCCCTGGAACAGGAATGAAAAGCTGGTGGAGAGTCTCTGTTCTCAGCAGTTAAAAATGCTGTCAAAGGCTTTAGGGCTCTTAACGAGCGGCGGCAGACTTCTTTACTCCGTTTGTACCTTTACACAAAATGAAACTACTGTTTTAATCAATAAGGCATTAAAGGACGTGGGCGGGGCGGTGCTTGTTGATTCATACTACACGCTGCCTAACGAGATCGGGATGGACGGGATGTTCGTTGCCGTTCTGGAGAAGAAATGAGCGAGTTCATTGACAACAACAAAATAGTGGAGCAGCTTGAAAAAAAGCTGAAGGGAAAAGAGGCTGAGCTAGACGAGCTCTACGGAGTGCTAAACAGGCTCAACTCTTATGTCGCGAACCTTATTCAGGACGCCGAAGCCGGGGTAAGGGCGGCAATAACGCTGCACAGAAAGCTGGCGACAAGGAAGCTCCCCAAACTTAGCGACGTTAACTTCTCCTCAAAATATATAATCTCGAACACTGAACTTAGCAGTTATTACGAGTTCTTTGAACTGCCCGACGCCTCAGGCGGCGGAGTGCTGGTTTGTGATTCAAAGGGCTATGGGATATCGGCTTTGATGATGAGCGTTGTGATAAGTCTTTTGGAAACTGCTGCTGCAAAGTCGCCAAGAACTTTTGTTGAAACACTGAGGGCGGATATAAAGGAACACATTAAAAAGGACGAGGGAAAAACACTTAATACGAACGGTAAAACAGCGTCTATTTTCTACATGGTCTTTGAACGCGGAGAGATGAACTTAAGGTACTGCTCGGTCGGAATGCCGGGGTTTTTGGTAGTGAGAGGAAATGAAGTTACGCATCTTGGTGAAAATAACGCCGATATTATAAACGTTCAGGATGCTGAGGAAAAAAATATTAAACTTACGCCCGGCGACAGGATAATTATCCCGAACCGTGGGATAACTTTTTCCCAGAACGCTTTTGGTGATAAATTCGGCATTGAAAGACTCAAGAACTGCCTGATGAACTCCTCACATATACCCATCGCCGACGTTGTAAGTAACATCGGTTACGAACTTGATAACTTCACCCAAAATCAGCGCTCACGCCTTTGCGGCGACATGGTAGTAGTCGGCATGGAACTTGCGAGAAAAATGCTTTATGTAGTCTAATGTAAGGTTGTTGACAATAACCTAAGGAAAAACTTTTTTATCGGCGCATCACTGATATAATGGACACTATGTCAGGGTGTTCCAACTGCGGTAAGGAAACTAAAAAGATCGTGGTTCACGGCGGCGTGGCCTTATGCAAAGAATGCGCGAAAGAGAACAAGGGGCAATGGCTTATAAGAACCACCGAGGGGAATATAAAAGGTCCGTACGATTTTATTAAACTAAGGTCCCTTATATCCGATAAAAAAGTTGTTTTTCTGGATGAGGTGTCGCGTGACGGCGAGGACTGGGAACTTATAAAGAACATAGACATCTTTAAGGACCTGGCGTTAAAAACAGATTACAGTCTGAGCGAATCCACCGTCGACGTAGACATATCAACTTTAAAGAGAAGAGAGCCAAAACCGCCCGTATTCAAAAAGGACAAGAAGCCTGTTTCGCATCGCACTCCGCCAAAAAAGAGACCGGAGATCATGTACGAAGAGGATATCGTTGTTACTCAGAAAAGGCCTCTGTCAAAATGGATACCTGTTTTCGCGGCAGGAGCGGCGCTGGTGCTATTTGTAAGCGGGCTTGTTTATTACTCGGCGAAAAAAACCTCTCAAAGAAATATTTTTGAAAAGGCTGACACCCTTTCCGCCGGCTCCGACTTTTTCAACAAATACTACATAAAGGGAAGAGAACTTGAAGAGGGCGGCCTATACAAAGAAGCGCTCCAATACTATCACAGGGCGCTCGCCGCCAAACAGGACCATTCGGGCGTTAGGGCGAGAAAAGCCGCCATAGATTATTTGATCATGGGAAACCAAGCAACGGCGGGAAAAACGCTTCAGGAGCTTTATAACGATACCAACATAGGAAAGATCAGCGACCAGGAAGAACAGTGCGACATAAAGAATTTTCTTGGCATTATAGAGGCCAAAAAAGGGAATTATCAGTCGGCGTACGGATATTTTAATCAGGCTCTGGTCATAAGGCCCACTAACGCCTACATATACTACAACATCGGGCGAATTCTGTACAAACAGGAAAGTTACGTGGCGGCTGTGGAATATTTCCGGAACGCTAAAAAACTCTCATCATCTTTTTCCGACGCGGCTCTTTACGAGGCTGTGGTACTTATGAGGCTGACAAGGTTCCGTGAGGCGTATCAGGTGTTCTCCGACGCTATAGCTCAGAACCCGAACGTCAGGGAGTTCTACACTTTTGGTGCATACTCGGCGTTTAAAGCCTACGGGGCGGATAAAGCGTTCAACATGCTAAAAAAACTCCTTTCGCTTGACCCTTATTATTATAAAAAGGAATTTACGCCGCTGTATCAAATAGACAATGACCGATCCATTAAGGACGAGATAGTTTTTGTGAACGAAATTATTAAATCGCTGGGCGAGGCACAAAAAACCCAGGTCGGCTACGCGTTGGCCATTTTATACCTTGTGGACGACAACACCGACGCCGCGCTTAAACTGCTTCCCAAAGATGAGCAGAAAAGCGACTCAAATGCCCAACTTGTTTCCGGTATGATCTCTTTCCACCAGGAGCATTATTCCGACGCTGAAAAGAGCATCAATAAATCTCTTGAGCTGGATTATTCAAGCAGCCTGGCGCATCTTTACGCGGGGCTTTTGTTCTTGCGTCAGAACGATCTGGGGCAGTCAAGGAACCACTTTACAAAGGCGCAATCCACCGACGAGGCGACCGCTCTTTACGCTATGGTAATGCTCGGCGATGTTCTATATAAAACAAAATACACGAACGAGGCTTTGATGCTCTGGAAAAAGGTCATATCCATGGATTCCCACTATACGCCGGCATGGGAGAGAGTTCTAAATTTTAACTAGGGGGTTTTATTACAAAAATTTAATGTCTACAAATTGTGTTGACAAAATTGGTTACATAGTATATAATTATAATACGGTGCTTTGGCGATTTGTGTTGGATGAGGCCACGGGGGGCGGTAAATTATGAAGTTCCTTAGAGCTATTATTCCGATCCTGCTGTTGCCCGTTTCCGTCTATGCAGTAAGTATGGCCGGTTCTATTCAAATCTACGCGCCTCTCGTAATTACGGTTAACGCAAATATGACCTTACCATCGGTTTACACGGACACCACTGGAACAGTTACGTCGGAGGATACATCCAGCATCCCCGGTGGAACTGACGGCGTCAACGCAGCCATAGGCATAACCGGTGAGGTGAGCAAACAGTATTCTCTAGTGTTCAACGCCTCAACCACTATAACGAACGGAACGGATAATTTGACTGTGAATTTAAGTATGGGAACGGGCGGAGGAAATAAAACAGGGAGAACCTTAAGCGGTGGTGGAACAGACAGCACAACAATAAAGGGATCAGTCACCCTTTCAGGCACAAGATCGCGCGGAGCGTACAGTGGTTCTTTTGCCGTAACGGCAAGTTACGACGCAGTCTAGGGGGTATATGTTTAAGAGGCTTTTAACAGCTTTATTCATTATGGCAGCAATGCCGTCCACCGTTAAGGCCACCGATGTAACGGTCGGCATGGGTGTTTATGCGAAGATCGCCATCACGGTGACAGCCAACATGGTCATCCCCACAGTTTACACGAATACAACAGGAACGTTGACGTCAGAGGATACCAGCAGCATCCCAGGCGGACTGGACGGTGTGAACGCGGGAATAAGCCTGACGGGTGAGCCAAGCAAACAGTACTCGCTTTCTTTTTCTGATACGACCATAATTACGAACGCAACAGACAACGTTACTGTGACTTTAAGCATGGGGACGGGCGGAGGAAATAAAACAGGAAGAACTTTCAGCGGTGCCGGAACGGACAGCACCACCATCAAGGGATCTGTTACGCTTACGGGCACACGCAGCAGAGGAACTTACAACAACAACACTTCGCCGCTTGTTGTGACAGCAACGTACGACGATGTATAGGGGGTATTTATAAGGTGTTCTTAAAGTTCTTTATCGCAGCGTTCTTTGTTCCCGCTTTCATATTCGCTGAAAACGTTACTACGTCCATGGGGGTCTACACTGTACTTTCCCTTTCCTTGGTTACATCCATAACCGTGCCCACGGTCACTACCCTCACCACCGGCGCTGTTACTTCTGAGCAGACAAGTAGTGTACCCGGAGGAACGGACGGCGTGAACGCAAGTATCGACGTAACGGGAGAACCCAGCAAACAGTATTCACTCTCATTCGCCGCTACGACCGTAATTACGAACGGGGTACAAAACCTTACTGTGAACTTAAGCATGGGAACAGGCGGCGGCAATAAAACAGGCAGGACTTTAAGCGGTGGTGGAACGGATACAGTTTACATAAAAGGTTCAATAACTTTTACCGGTACCCAGGTACGTGGAGCTTACAACAATAATTCTTCTCCTTTCTCCGTTACAGCGACTTACGACGATGTTTAATACAGAGAGGCTTTTATGAGGATGTTCTTTAAATTCTGTTTTGTTTCGTTCATGATGCCCGTGGTCGCGCACGCCGTTGATGTAACTGCTGCAACTGACGTTATAACCGCGCTGGTCCTGACGGTAGATTCGACCATGCAAATACCCACAGTGTACACCACTACAAGCGGTCTTGTAACGTCTGAGCAGTCAAGCAGTATTCCCGGGGGAACAGACGGACATAACGCCACTATAACAATACGCGGAGAACCCAACAAACAATATTCATTGAGTTTTGCCGGGTCGACGCTCATAAAGAACGTCCTTAACCAAACCCTTACTGTGACTCTAAGCATGGGGACAGGCGGTGGGGCTAAAACCGGAAGAATTATGCCTGGTGGCGGAATAGATACTACGTCCATCAGGGGCGGAATAGCTTTTAACGGCACTCAGCCGCGGGGATCATACAGCAACTCCACCACCCCGGTCGCGGTAACAGCCACTTATGACGACGTTTAGAGAGGATGACCAATGAAGTTTCGTTTAAAGATCTTATTTATTTTGCTTTTGTTCCCCGTTTTTGTTTACGGCGCATCACCCACGATGCAAACCGACGCTGAAGTTATAACACCTATATCCATAACGTTAAACGAACACATGGTCATGCCGTCGGTATACACGAATACGGCGGGAAACATCAGCTCCGCGGATCTTTCTCTTGTTCCTGGCGGTGAAGATGGCAATCACGCGGTTTTTTCCATCACCGGCGAACCGGATCACAGGTACGCGCTTGTGTTTACGGATTTTACGACCATAAGTAACGCAGGAAAAAACCTGAATGTAACTGTTTTTGTGGTGTCTGGCAGTAAAACAGGGAGAACACTGGATCATTCTGGAAACGACAGCGTAGGGTTAAGGGGTAATGTTTTCCTTCCCGGAAACCAGACGGAAGGCACCTACAGCAACGCCTCTAAACCCTTGGCGGTAACGGTGGTCTACGAATAGTGAAATTCTTATTGACATACTAGACATTATGGTGTATAATGATTGGCAGATAATGAGTTCCTTGCGGAGGGGGAACGGGTTATTGGATTTGTAAGAGGGAGGGTCAGAATTTTTCTTATCAACTACTTAGTGAGAAAAACTCCTCATTTGTACGTAGATTAAAAGGAGGTGAATTCATGAAAACGTTTTTAAAGATTCTGGTGCTGACGTTGTTAATTCCCGCGTTCACGTACGCGGCGAACATGAACGCGTCATTAAAGGTTTACAGACCACTAGCGGTAACTGTAGTCAGCCACATCGTTATGCCTTCGGCATACACGACAGACGCTGGAGCGATCAATTCAGAGGGAACCACAAGTATACCGGGCGGACAGAATGGTGCCAACGCAGAATTGAGCATTACGGGACATCCAAACAAAGTGTACTCACTGAGCTTTGCGACCACTGTCGACATCACGAACGGCACCGATACGCTTACCATAGCATTGGCAATGGGTACAGGCGAAGGGACCAAGACGGGCAGAACAATGCCTGTCGGAGGAACAGATACTCCGAGCATCAAGGGTAGTGTAACGCTACCGGGCACTCTGTCTGACGGCGACTATGCGAACGCAAGCCCTGTTGCTGTAACTGCTACTTACGACGCAGTATAAAGCTAGCATAGAGTCATTGGAGTACATTGGATGAGAGTTTTTTTTCTACTAGTGTTTATAGTACTATCCACGTCGGCGGAGGCGCGAAAGGGTTACAGTTCTGACCCTCACGCCTCGGCTGACGTAAAGGTCAGTCTGAAACTCTACGAACCGATCACGCTTCGCATCAGTGCTCCTTTAAGATTGCAGCAAGGTATGGACATCGACTCATATAATCAGTTCTCCGGTATGTACGCAATACCTCTTAATAAACCTACCGTTACGATACTGGGGGCGTCCGGCATGAATTATCAGGTGGAGATCGGCGACGGCAAAACGCTGCCTATGTATGTTGAAGGGGAGGAAACAAAGAAAATCGCGGACAGGACTATCCCGTCCAACGGAATGGATATTTTTAACATTGATTCCAATCCCGGCAACGCGAACCTTTTTGCCAAAAAACGAGGACAAAACATACAGCCTGTTACGGTCACGTACGATTCCAAATAGTCATATAATCATCACCCGCATTATTTTGTGTTTGACATAAAGTCGGAGTCGCTCAATAATTGCTTCTGTTATGAGGTATCACGTATTACTTCTTACGTTTTTCACGATGGGGCTCTACGCCTCTACCACCAACATTACTGTTGACCAAACTGCCACACAAACGCTTAGAATTATTATATCGGTCGTTGTGAATGACACCCTGTTGTTCCCAAAAATAATACAGGGGACGCTGCCTTCTGTTACTAGTGAGGACTCGGGAATTGCCGGGAGCGTTGGACATAACGCAAGCTTAACAACAACGGGGTCACCCAGTTTAACATATACGGTCCTCGGCGTTGATTCAATGACTCTTACAAGCGGAGGCAACACCATAAACGTTACGCTCGCGTTCAAGACCGGAACAGCCAATAGGACTTTGGACGGTAGTGGATCAGATACATTTCAAATTGTAGGCACTGCGAACGTCTCGGGAAAACCCAACGGAACATACACGGGTACCCGGGATGTAAACGTGGCGTATAACTGATATGGGGGGATAAGGTTTCTATGAGATGTTACTTGCTCGTTCTGCTTGCGGTTTTTCTCAAGGCGTCAATTTGTTCCGCGGCTTGCACGGCGGCGGTGATCACTGCTACACTTACATTTGTTAAAGCCGATGCCGGAACTCCAGGGAGTTCGACTATCGCAACTACAGACCCAGGTGCCGGAATAGCAAGGGCTACCAACACCATAGGAAAATCTGTAAAGCCTTCAGTGGCGTTGAACAACCCAGCTACCATCTGTAACGCTGGAACTTGCATCACGGTCTCTGCTCCAACTGTAAGCCCATCGGTTGCGACTATGCCGGACGGCAACGGTTATGTTTTTGCGTATGTAGGTGGCAAGGTAACTTGGCTGGCAGGCAGTCCGTCCGGAGTTTATACTGGAACACCGATAAAAGTAACCTTTGCTTGCACTAACTAGGAGAAAATTATATAAGGGTCTTTTTAAGGAGGATTGGTTATGAATTTTAGAACATCAGTTTTTGTGCTGGCAGGAGTGTTTGTTTATTCGTTGGGTGTTTACGCCGACATTATGATCGCGCCTACCAGGATGGAAACAGGACTGGAAAAACCCAGCACCGAATCTTTTGTGGTGAAGAACAACTCCACGGATAATATCAAAATGTCGATAACCCCCGACGTCTTTGACACCAAAGGCATTACAACAAAATACGATATAAGCAAATACATCAACATAAACCCGAAGATGATAAAACTGAAAGCGGGCCAAAGCAGGACAGTAAGAGTGTCCCTGCGTCCCGACGCTCAGCTTAAAAAAGGAAAAGGAGAATATTACGCCAGAATATTTTTTAAAACTGTGGAAAAAGAGCAAAAAGGTCCAAAGAAACCCAAAAAAGAGGAACCCAATGTTCTCCAGATGGATATTAACCTCGTCTTTAACGTATCCATTCCGGTTTATGGAAGCCTTGGTAAAGGCACTTCTGAGATGAAAGCAGAATGTGAGACTGAAAAGGACGACACTTTGAAAATAAAGGTTACCAACGCCGGTCTATGGAGATTTGACGGCAGCATAGTTCTTTACGGAAAGGACGGAAAAACAGAACTTGCGAAAGAAAGACTCTTAATGCCCAGAGGCTATACAAAGGATATAGAACTGAAACTAAAACCGGAAGATATAAAAGTGAACGAGATACCTATAACGTTTACGTCGCTAGAAGACAGAATGAAAGTTAAGGTACTTACAAATAAATGTTTGCTCGTAAAAAAATAGCGTTGTAAGTTGTTTAATAAGTTATCATTATTTCTGCTGCTAATAATCTATTCTGTTGACGTGTTCCCTGAAAAAAGGAACGTGGAAGAAACGTACATAGCTATAAGTGTGTCAAAAAATCTGGGCGATGCTTATTATAAGGTCTATGTCGACGATGAAGAAGATCCCTACGTCAACATACAAGACTTCCTGACGAATTACTTGGGTTTTGACAACGTTAGATGTGATGTTCCAAGAGGTTATTGTGAATGTACTAAACCTCCTGATGGAACGTTCTTCTGGATACATGCCAAGACCGGTTCATTTGGGAGCTCTTCCGGAGGCTCTAAAAGATTTGATCCGTCCACAATGGTCATAAGAGAGAACAGCCTGTGGCTAAAGTACGACGTGTTCGGTCAATGGCTGCCGTTGGACGCCTCGTGGAACCTTGACAACTACAGCTTGAAAATGACCCCAAAATTCAAACTTCTCTATGAGAAGAAAATAGAAAGACAGGAAATGCTGAGGAAATTAAAACTCACTCAGGAGCGAAAGGAATACGAGGCTAAACAGGAAGTAATAACTCCACCGATAACCAACCTTGATGCTTCCGTTAAGTATAGGTTGGGGCTTGTCAAGCGCCCCTTGCAGGAAACCACGCAATACACAGATTACGAGGCTACAGTGGATGTTTTGGGTGGCACCGGAAAGGTGGGGCAGACAATGAACTTTCCGTTCAACAGTAGAAGGGTTATCGACACACCTTACGAGACGTACACGCTCAAGAACAAGAAATATTTTTACCTCATGGAAGTGGGAACCACTTATTTTCAGGATAACAATCTACTTCTTCCCAGCGGTGTTTCTGATTACGGTTTTAGGTTTGACAGCAGAAAAAGAGATGCCTACAGCGGCGGAAAAATTACCATAACCGATATCGCCCCTGTCGGCACGGAAGTTGACCTTTATATAGACGGTTATTACATGGACACCGCTATTGCCGACAACATGGGAAGATACACGTTCCCCGAGATCACTATAATGGGTTCCAGCACCGTAAAATTAAAGATATTCTATCCCGACGGGCTCGAGGAGGATCAGGATGTCAACATCTCGCAGGACGGTGGAAATAAATTGGCGGCTGGAGAATTTGAGGAGAGGGCTTTTGCCGGGAAAATGAAAGGCACCGACGATCTGTATTATACGTTTGTCCGTTACGGTGTGCTTGACAATTTGTCTTTCGGCGGTGGAGCTACAATGATGCCGGACTCAAAAAAGATGTCCGTTCTATTGGATACTTACTTCATGCCGTTCTATTGGGTCAACTTTTTTGCTCAGGCGTTGGTGACCGGAAAAACAGTGGACAGGTCTTTTCGCGTTAATTTAAACTTCTTGTATCCGAACTTCTTTCAGGTGGAGCACAGATATTATAACCCGGACAGCCCGCTGGTACAGGGTTTTTCCTCTACAGAGGGGGAATATTGGGCAGGCAGGCACCAACTGAACTGGGGCAGATGGGCCATCAACAGCGAGTATATACAGGACAGCGCGTATAGAAAATACAGACCCTCGGTGGGTTTTATGATCACGAGGTACTTAAAGCCATATGTAGACGCCGAGATCAACTGGCCGATGGCAAGCGGCTATGCCAACTATTCAGTAGGGACAGGTTTGAATATAAATTTCACCGAATATTCAAGGCTGGACATTTCAAGGCTGTGGGCCAATACGACGTCAAGGAACATTGCCGAATTGAGCATAAGGAACATGAGCCAGATATACGGCTGGGACGTTTCTTTCAGGGCGGAATACGACGACGACGGTAGCAAAAGCTTTACGTCCAATGTCCTCTACAGGATCACAAAGAATATCCAGATAGGCGTGTTGACGGACGGCAAATATCTTGGCGCGCAGATCTATTGGAACGATGTGCTTTCCGGAAAGCATGGGCCGAAACTTTACGACCAGTTCGACACGGGAACACTGAGCGGAGAAATAATGGAGCCGTCGCTTAAAGGGGAAAAACCGGCACCCATAGAAGATGTAACAGTATATGGTGCCGGCCGAAGCGGGATCAGCGACAATAAAGGAGAGTACATAACACGCGGCATACAGTCCGAAGAGGTTGTTAAAGCCAGAGTGGACACAAGCACATTGGACAGCCGCCTGATCCCGGAAAGAGAGTATGAGCTGATGTATTTCAGGAGAGGGACCAATATAGAGTGGGACCCAAAACTGTTCCCCACCATAGGCGTTGATGGGTACGTTGATACAGCGTCGGATATAGGGGATAAGACAAAAATAAAGGCCGTAAGGATAAAAGACTCCAGGGTAATATCCGAGACCGATGTCGATTCGGACGACGGGTTCTTTGTCCTCGAGAAATTAATACCCGGGGATTATAAACTCGTTCTTGAAGGCATGGACAAAAATATACCTCCTGTGAAGATCGATATTAAAGCCACCACGGAATGGATAAGCGGCGCAAGGTGGAATATAGACAATGGGATGCTCTCGTTCGAGAAAGAATCCATATCAGCGCCTGAAGCGGGAGAAACACTGAACGAGGATTCAATTACAGAGGCTCCAAAACAACCCGAAAAAGAGATCACAAAATGGACCGGGCTTTTGGGTATAGAAGGAAAAGAAACAGAAGCCTCCGCTATAATCAACGACGGATTCGGGGGCATTTTTGTCTCGGGACAAACAGCGTCTAAATACGCGCTTGTCGCAAAGTATGACGATATTGGAAAGAAAAAGTGGGCCAGGGTGCTGGGTAAAGAAAGTTATCGTACAATAGCGACGGCTTTAAATGGCGATCAGTTGGGACATGTTTATATCGCGGGCTGGACACAAGGAAATCTGGACGGTGAAGTATTGCTCGGTAACAGGGACGCCTTTGTTGTAAAATATAATTCTGTGGGTAAAAAACAGTGGACAAAACTTATTGGTTCACAAGGTCAAAACACTGTTGCGACGGGCGTGACCAGCGACAAAGACAACAACACGTATGTAACAGGATGGACAACCGGCAGCCTTAACGGCGAGGTTATAACGGGCGTTAAGGACGCGTTCATAACAAAGTTCGCGCCTGACGGAACTATAAAATGGACAAAACTTTTGGGTGTCGCCAAAAAGAGCACTGAGAATGTCGGAATAACGAGTGACGAGGATAAGAACGTATACACTGTTGGAAGAACGGACACGTCATTTATTCTTATCTCAAAATACAATTCAAACGGCGATAAACAATGGGTCAAGGTCATGGGAGTGGAAGACCAGGGTATTTCGGCATCCGGCATAGTATACGATAAAAAAGGAAGCGTATATGTTACAGGTTGGACAAAGGGAAGCCTGGACGGTGAGACTATAAATGGATTGCGTGACTCTTTCATAACGAAATATACTTCAAGCGGAACAAAACAGTGGACAAAACTTATAGGTGTTCCAGACAGGCAAACATTGTCCACAGGCATAACGAGTGATCAGGACGGGAGTATCTACGTCACTGGATGTACCAACGGCAGCCTTGACGGCGAGATGTTGATAGGTTCTGTTGACTTCTTTGTGACAAAATACAGCCTCAACGGCACAAGACAATGGACAAAACTTTCGGGTTCAGAGGGCAGAAGCACACTAGCCACAGGTATAACCAGCGACATGAACAAAGTGGTCTATGTCACCGGTTACACGAACGGCGGACTTGACGACAAAGAGAGAAAAGGTGTTAAGGATCTCTTTATTACCAACAGGATAAACCCGTAAGACTTATTTTAATATATTGAAATTCTTCATCCTTGCTTCAATAACTCGCCTTGTGGTGCCAAGTATCTTTGCTATTTCCCCGTTTGAGTTCTTTGGATAGGTTTTTACAGCCTCTTTTATTAGCTCAACTTCGAGTTTGTTCTTAAGTTCCTCTATTTTTTCAAATCCTTTTTCAAGATCTATCTTAGTCGCTGTGCCATTTTCATCTAAAGATATCTCCTGTTTTAAAAGAGGGAGCTCTGAAGCCTTTATTGTGTTCCCGCGGGATACTATAAGAGCACTCTCGATAATATTTGAAAGTTCTCTTACGTTGCCGGGAAAGCTGTAACCCAAAAGTCTTTCACGAGCGTCAGGGCTGAGTTGTTTCGGCTTTATACCGAATTCGCCGGATTTATTTTTTATAAAGAGCTCTATAAGCTCCGGGATGTCCTCTTTTCTTTCCCTTAGCGGCGGAATGTCAATGTTCACAACGTTCAACCTGTAGAAAAGATCGTCCCTAAACTTTCCTTCCTTAACAAGGGTCTGCAGATCCTTATTGGTAGCGGCTACAATTCTGGACGAGAAACTAATGGGATCAAGCCCTCCCAATCTTTCAAAAGTTTTCGTTTCTATTACACGCAAAAGTTTTGCCTGAAGGGGTATTGGCATTTCGCCGATCTCATCCAAAAATATTACGCCGTCAGGGGCCAATTCAAATTTTCCCTTCTTTGTTTTTACAGCACCGCTGAAGGAGCCTTTCTCGTGCCCGAACAGTTCGCTCTCAAGAAGAGTTTCAGGAATGGACGCGCAGTTTATTGCAAAAAAACGGTTCTTTGAATATGGGCTCATTTGATGTAGCAGGCGGGCAATGACCTCTTTTCCCGTGCCGCTTTCTCCCGTCATGAGGACATTTGAAAGGGTAGGGGCGACTTTTTCCACCTTGAACATTACTTCTTTCATGGCCGCGCTATTTGATACGAAAATAAGATGCTGCTTATCTTTATCGTCCAAAAGTTCCTTTAGAACAACGTTCTCGTTCCTGAGCTCACTCACTTCTAGCGCTTTTTTTACTGATAACAAAAGTTCATCGTCGCTGAAAGGCTTCATTATATAATCATAGGCGCCTATCTTTATCGCCTCAATAGCAGACTGCACTGTTGAATACGCGGTCATTATTATTACCTGAATGCCGGAGAATTTTTCTTTGATGATCTTTAAAAGTTCCATGCCGTTCATACCGGGCATAGTTAAGTCTGTTATAACAAGGTCAATATCCGTTCTTTCAAGCACATTAAGTGCTTCCTGGGCGCTGTTGACGGAGCTTACTTTGTAGTTTTTTTCGCCCTCAAGAAGTATCTCAAGAGAGCGGCACATGTTCTTTTCGTCGTCTACGATGAGTATCCTGTAATTCATATTGTATCTCCGTTATGAAGGCTGATAGTGAACACTGTTCCCCCCTCAGGTTTATTTTCCCATTTTACATCACCGTTATTTATCCTTGCGAGCTGCTTTGTAACGCTTAATCCAAGGCCTGTGCCGTGTTCCTTTGTTGTATAGAAAGGATCAAAAAGTCTCTTGGAGACTTCCTCTGATATCCCTTTTCCTGAATCCGTAACGGATATTTCTAAGTCCCCTTCGCTGAAGGTAACATCAACTTTAATAACGGAGCCGTGGGTGGAAGCCTCTTTCGCGTTTATCAAAAGGTTAAGGAGCATTTGTTTTAAATGATCCGGGTCTATTTCAAAATTGTTTATTCCTTCCGATATATTTATCTCAAGTTTGTGACCTTCTTTTTCTATCTCAGGTCTCATATTAAAAAGATACGCTTTTAGTTCTTCTACGCTGTAACGTCTTTTTATAGGATGTTTTGGTTTCGCGTAATCCAAAAAGTTCGTGACAGTATCGTTCATGCGGTTAACTTCTTCCTCTATGAAACCAAGTATCTCCACTGTCCTTGCGTCTTCGGGGTAACGTTTTTTAAGAGTGTTCCCGCTTATTTTTATTATCCCAAGGGGGTTCTTTATTTCGTGTATTATGACGCTTGCTACTTCTCCAATAGCTGC
>JAZDEK010000124.1:0-2616 GCA_043808895.1 Pseudomonadota bacterium | reverse complement strand
GTTCCACCATGTGGACGACCATTTCACCGTCGTTGTCGCTTACAACTTTATGCCCCTGCTCTGTCAGCCATTCTTTAAGCTGTTCACAGTTCGTTATATTACCGTTATGGGCCCCGTAGATATGTGTTTTACAGTTCACTTCATGAGGCTGAGCGTTCTCTTTATCCACAGAGCCAAACGTCGCCCAGCGAACCTGACCGCAGAATATCTTTCCCTGGAGTTTTGTTATCCCAAGTTTTTCTGTTACTACGGACGGTGCGCCCACATCTTTTCTTAAAACTATTTCGCCTTTGCTATTTTGAATAGCGGCGCCAGTAGAATCGTAACCTCTGTACTCAAGCATGCGCAGAAGTTTTGATGAAACAACTCCAAGGTCGTCCCTGTCCCTTTCACATCTTAATCCTATCACTCCGCACATACATCCTCTCCCGCGCCAAATATCTAATACAGGGTCTTATTCTCTATCTTATTCCAAAGTTTAAAAAGCTGTTCAGCGTCTTTGTGTTTTATCTGCCTAAACTTTATTTTCCTTTTTGACGGTTTAAGTTTTATATCTCTGTATATAAATCCATCGTCAAAACCGGCTTTGGCAGCGTCGTTATGCGCGCACGCGTAAAAAACTCCCGACAATCTTGCCCAGTAAATAGCGCCCATGCACATGGGGCACGGTTCGCTGGAGCAATATATATCACAACCCCGTAGATTAAAAGTATTTAGTTTCCTGCACGCGCGCCTTATGGCGAGTACCTCGGCGTGCGCGGTTGGGTCATTGGATGAAGTGACTTCATTATGAGCCTCGGCTACTACCACGCCTTTTTTCACGATAACCGCGCCAAAAGGCCCCCCCTTACACACAAGCATCCCCTTTTTTGCCCTGTCGGAGGCACGTTTTATAAAATCATTGTGCATTCTCTTCATAGTACACGAAACCTAACACGATAACCCATATGACTCAACCCCCTATAAATACGTAGGACTAAAAAACATTTTGTAAAACACCCCTTAGCGTAGTACTATTTTACAGTCACTATCAAACAATTGAAGGGGGCATTGATGAAGACACCTCACCCTAAGGGATTGTATCTTTTATTCTCTGTGGAAATGTGGGAACGATTCAGCTTCTATGGAATGTTAGCGCTTCTTGTCCTATTCATGAAAAAATTCCTGGGCTGGAGCACAGAAACAGCCGGCAGTATTTACGGCTGGTACATCGGTCTTGTGTTCTTAACTCCGATATTCGGAGGGTACTTAGCGGACAGATTTTTTGGGCCGAACAAATGTATAATCGCCGGGGCAATAACCATTGCCGCCGGACAGTTCGTGCTTTTTAGTGTTCCTTATACTCACTATATTCCGTTCTTCTACCTCGGCATAGCGCTTATTATCGCCGGTAACGGACTTTTTAAATCGAACATATCCGTTCTCGTCGGGAATCTCTATCACAAGGATGATCCAAGAAAGGACGCCGGCTTTACAATTTTCTACATGGGAATAAATCTTGGCGCAGCCATTGCCCCTATAATATGCGGATTCCTAGGCGAGAAAGTAGCTTGGCAGTGGGGATTTTTTGCCGCAGGCGTTGGAATGATAATCGGACTTTTTACTTTTATACTCGGAAAGAAAAAATATCTTGGCAACCTTGGTGAGCACCCTGCTTCACCAAAGGCAAAACATAGCTCCGCGCAGCATACGTCCAACGAGCCTATCACTAAAACAGAAAAACAGAGAATGGCTGTTATATTCATCATGTCGTTCTTTGTAATATTCTTCTGGTTCGCGTTCAAACAGAACGGCGGATCTTTAACGCTGTTCGCGTCCGAGTCAACGGAGAGATTTATTCCCGCGTTAAATTGGGAAATACCCGCATCGTGGTTTGTGTCCCTTAACGCTGTGTTCATACTGCTCCTTGCTCCATTATTCTCGTCGCTGTGGGTAAAGCTCGCTGCAAAACATAAAGAACCCTCAACACCCGCGAAATTTGTTTGGGGACTTATGCTTTTGGCGTTCGGTTTTGTAATAATGGCTCTCGCAGCATACGTTAACTATAAAGTCGGCAAAGTCGGCATTCTATGGCTCACAGGCGCGTACCTTTTCTTAACTCTTGGCGAACTTTGTTTGTCCCCGGTTGGATTGTCGCTGGTCACAAAACTTTCTCCTGCAAGATTTGCATCAATGCTTATGGGAGCATGGTTCCTTGCGAACTTTGTTGCCAATAAACTTGCGGGACAGTTCTCCGGACTTTACGACCAGATAAACCACATAAAGTTCTACATGATACCGGTTGGAACAGCTGTGGGTGCTGCGATACTTTTACTTCTACTAAAGAAATATATAAAACGTTGGATGCATGGAATTCACTAAGTCTCATATTTACGACGGCATAATGGCTGGCATTGGCGGCTTACTAGCCGCCATCGGCATAAACGGATTTTTGATACCGGCAGGATTCTTTGACGGCGGAGTTACGGGACTCTCAATGCTCATATCGTCGCTGAGCGGAGTCCCTCTATACGCTCTCATCCTTATCGTTAACATACCTTTCCTTATAGTCGGATGGAGAAGGTTCGGCGGTTTATTCATAGTAAAATGCCTGGCCACAATTATTTATTTTTCTAT
>JAZDEK010000123.1:0-8908 GCA_043808895.1 Pseudomonadota bacterium | reverse complement strand
GAGGATAAAGGGAGTTTAAATCCTTTGTGCAAAAGTTTTCTCACGTAGAGAGGAAGATAAGTTTCCAACATTATCCTTTTCTTTATATCAAGCCCGGAGATCATTCTCCTTTGTGTGGCGTTCAGGCTTAATATCTTTATGTCGAATTTTTCGTCTGAGGTCATCTCGGATATAAGGTTATAAATATGGATCTGCTCCGAGTAGTTCCTGGAAGGTTTTTCGTTAAGCAAATAATATAGGTTCATAGATGTTGCCTGCCCCATATTCTTAATGACATAAACCACAAATTGCAATAATTTTTAGATATGGACGAAAATCGCTTACTGATGGGCATAGACGAAGCGGGACGTGGCCCCGTGATAGGGCCAATGGTCATTACCGCCGTGGTGGCTGACGAAAAGGTGCTGAACCATATCGTTCAACAGGGGCTTAATGATTCCAAAAAACTTTCTCCTCAGAAAAGGGAAAAACTTTTTTGCATCATAGAGGACGAAGCGGAATGGTTTAAAACCTGTGTTGTGTGGCCCGACGTTATAGATAAATATGTTGAGAACAAAAAACTCAATATATTGGAGTGTGATGTTTTCTCCGAACTCATTGATTCGTACAGCGGGAACTTAAATGTTTTTATAGATAGTCCTCTTAAACCTGAACTTTTTAAGAACATGCTTTTATCCAGGACGAAAACCTTAAAGACCTTGAACTGCAGTTTTAAGGCTGACGCGTTGTATCCGGTGGTATCGGCCGCAAGTGTTGTGGCAAAAGTAACCCGCGACCGGATCATAGAGACGCTAAAACTTGCTAACGGTGATTTTGGCAGCGGTTACCCCAGTGATAAGAAAACAGCATCCTATATAAAATCAGTCGGCAGCACGGGCAACGAAGCTCCTTATTTTGTCAGGCGTACATGGAAAACTTTTAAGCAGAGCCTTTTTAACTGAGTAATGTTCAATATCTAGACAGGTGTTGTTTTTTTAACCCGTCCTGTTTTTAGTATTAGCGTCTAACATATCGTAATTATTGCGTTTTTATAATGGCTCGGTTCTTGCTTTAATACTACTGCTATGGGTAAAACCTTTGTCAAAATAGTCCTGTTCATATTCCTTTATAGCGCCGGTCTTTATGCTCAATTTGACGAATCAAAGGCCAGGGTGCAGATAACAAATGAAGTCTCTGACCTTAGGAACATATTCATAGAAGCCGGTTTTAACCCCGACCAGGAAAAAGAAATCCTTCTATTCATCGAGGGTTTTATTAAGTATAGAACCAATACATTGAAAATAGATAATGTGTTGGACAGGGTTATAGATGCTGAACTTGTTAAGTATCCTGTTCTAACAGAAGGCCAGGATGGGGTGTCCACCATACAAGGGGTCCAAAAGACCGCACTCGAGCAGAGAAAGAATTATGTTAATTTGGCTCTTAAGGAAGAATTGGGATTTGATCTGGACGATCTTGAAAAACAACGCCAGACGCTGGAACGAATAACTTATTTATATATCTTCCCAAAGTACAAACAAAATTTATCTAAGAGGATAGAAGAATTTCGCAGGGTGATCCTAGAAGACGTCAGCATGCGGAGCAGAAAGGAAGGTAAACCCGCTGGAGAAAGAATCCCTCTGCCAGACAGAGTAACGAACATAGAAAAAAAGATAGATAAACTCAGACCGTTCGTTGAAAAAAGGCTGAAAAAGACCATAAGCCAGCTTGAGGGATTCAGTCAGTCTGTAAAGTTATATGTCGCTCCGAACCAGGCAGAAGAGGGCCTTAGAGCGGGACTTTTGGATTTTGAAACAGGTAAAGTGGGTGACAGGGGACAAATCTCCGCTGACGGAAGTTTAAATGAGAACTTTACGATTAGCCCAGAGGGCGGATTATCCGATCACCAGATACCAATGAGCAGTTTTCCAAAGATGTATATAAAGGGAGAGATCCTTCAGTACACCACGCTGGTGCAGAGCTATCTAAGGTATAAAACAAGGCTGGCAGCGTTAAAAACGGAAAGGAATAATATTCAGGCGTTTAGGAATAGACCGCAACAGGATTTTCAGGCGGATCACGCATTCCTGGACGGTGTAGAACAAGATCTGGAATCGGAACTCAGGGGATATACAAAATGGAATAGGGCTGTGGGATACGCAAGGACCACATGGGCGCATACGGAATCCTCTGCGTATATGCTGGTAGCGCTGGGACTTACGGACATGTTCCACTTTTATACAGGCGGATTTTTGGTTCCTGAACAGAGTAAAAAAGAATACAGGAAATATACCGGCAGGTCTTATTGGGAAAAGGTGAAAAGGGACTATAATAGCGGAGGACTTTATTCAGGGTTTGCGGCTTTTAGTGTGACCAGCGAGATATATAACAGGGCTAGCACGCCGCGTTTTATGAAAAGCATGTCAAGTGCCGTAGACAGTTATACCAATGGCGCCGCCGGCACATGGGCGCGCGGAGTTGTCGTGCACGGGTTCGGTCTTGCGCTTTCCATGAAATTCATGGGGCTTGTAGCCGATGCTGTAGATTTTAGACAAGAACTCTTTTCTACAGAGTTTGAAAAACTCCACGACCTGGCGGTTCAATATTATCTTAAGAAAAATCTTACCACCCTTGGAGCGTGGACACAGCTTGCATCATCCACAATAAGTTTTACCCTTGCCGGCATAGTGCTGGATGTGGCGAAGAAAAACATAAAGGACATGAACCCGCCAAAATTCTATAAACTCAAAGGCCTTAATAAATTCATGAAAAATAAAATGGGAAGTATGTGCGACTCGTATCATGAGCGTATCATGCAGGATCTTACCAATAAACAACACCATAATCTTAGGATGCAGAACTGGGGGCGAAATAAACGCTACTATATCTTCCAGAGGTTTGGAGTTACTCCGGCAAAGGCGATATTTCACGGCACGCTCCTTTTTATAACGAACAGCGCAATAGAGACCTTTATAATGTTCCACCCCAGCGACAAGTATTACGAGGAATTTGGCCTCATAATGATGAAGATGGAAGAAGAGGAGTTAAAGGCGTTCACGGAGTATCTTTCTGTGTTGGGTTATCCAACGGAAGAAGGTGTTAAAGACGCTGATAAGAAGAGATTAAATTACGCCTACTATGTATATAATAAGTTCGACGACCTTTATTATTTGAGGGAAATTACTCATTATATGAAAGGCAACTACTGGACGACCCAGTGCGTGTTGAAACAAAAAAGCCCAGAAGACATTAAGACCATTGTGTCCATGATATACGAGGCTGTAAAGATACCGGAGAATTTTGATATAAACATAGACAATGTGAAAAACTATTGTTTCAAGACAAAAAAAACGGCCGACAAGGCGTCTGAAAGCGCTGATACGCCGGAAAATATATTAACGGTTAGGAATTTCTTTACGGACGCCAAGGCTGACACAAATGCCCAAAAGTCTATCGGTGGAATAGTTACCAAGGACGTGTCGGTAGATGAGTTGGTCGAGGGTGCTCTAATTACCCAAAAACTCGGTCCGTATAGGACGGCCTACGAGTTGCTGTTGAAAGAGGGTAAGTGGAACGACGAGGCCAAGCAGAATGTGCAGACCCTTTTTAAGAAAGCCAAAGAACTTTTTCAGCAGGACGATAAGGACAATATTTATGGGCAACTTTACAATTGGATGGACTCTTTCGCCGTAAACGCGCTCTACATGCCTGTCGGCGATATGGTCTACAATATGGTCACAAGGTATGACGACGAAAAAGGAGAATACTATAGGATCTCAGAGATCCCGGATATTAAAGGGTTCGTGTTGGATACTGTAAATAAACGTTGGGTCACGCAACCTACTGGGCTGCCGTGGGACGAATATATGAAGGTGGAAACAGAAAAGAACGCCTGCGGCGAAAGTGTTAAGAGAATGGAGTGGTTCCTGTACTACATTCTACCAAAATATTTTGTGACGAAAGAAGATAAAAATAATGACGACAAGAAAGGTTTTGCTACAGCAGTGGCGAGAGGCTTGTACGAGGACATGAAGACGCATTGCGGTTATAACGAGAACGATAAAACAGAATTTTATGAAAGGGCGCTTGCTGACGTGTATCCGATGATGACACTTGTCGCGTCAAAACGAGACGACTTTATGATGCTAATGTTCGATATTTTCGACGGTCTTGGATTATGGGGTACTGAAATGGAATTCTTTATGGCTACCTGGATCGATAGAGACGGAGGTAGACAGGAAAAACCTGAGGACTCCAATAACCGTAAGGTGGTAAACCCATCCGACTCCGGAAAGAATCGCTGATATAGACGACCCCCACTGATATAGACAAACCCCCCATACAGTGCTAGATTGCTGGCTTATTCTAAAAAGGAGTTTATCAAACCCATGACAGAACTTAATTACAAGCTGGAGGACATCTCCAGCGTTTCAAAAAAACTGAAAGTGGAAGTACCCTATGAACGTGTAAAGGCAGGCGTGGATAAGGCAATAGATACTGCAGCAAGAACCGCTTCCATAAAGGGCTTTAGGCAGGGCAAGGCCCCCCGTTCGGTAATAGAAAAGCAATACTCAGACTCCATACTACATGATGTGGCGGAAAAACTTATAGGTGAGACGTATCTGGAAATACTCAAAGAAAAGAACATTCATCCGGCCGGATATCCAAAAATAACGGACGTGGTCATAAAAGACGGCCAGCCCCTTACATACCAGGCTGAAATAGAGGTCGCCCCTCATGTTGTGCCGAAAGGCTACGAGGGCGCCGAGCTTAAAGGCATTCCCACTGAACCCACCGATGACGAAGTGGAAAAAATAGTTATTGGGTTCCTAGACAGCCGAGCCGACATGAAAACTGTGGAAGATGGTAGGCCTGTTTCAAAATCCGATTGGGTGGATATAGACATGGAAGGTTTTGTGGACGGACAGAGTAGAAAAGACCTTACCGTCAAGGCGTATGTGTGCGAGATAGGAAACAAAATGAGTCTCATAGACGACATCAGTAACGGCGTAAAAGGGATGAAGGCCGGAGAAGAAAAAGACATTAAGTCAAAATACGCCGACGATTATTACGCTGAGGAACTCCGTGGAAAAGAGGTGCTGTTCAAGGTCAAATTAAATAAGATATTGGAAAGGCTTATACCGGAACTTACGGATGAACTCGTGAAAGAGGCTAAGATAGCCACCGGCAAGGATGAGTTCCTAAAGAACGTAAAAGAGAACTTAAGGAAAAGAAAACAGGAAGTGCGGGACGGTGACCTAAGGAACCAGCTTATGAACATACTTCTTGAAGAGAATAATTTTGATGTTCCACCCTCAGAGGTTGAAAAAAAGCTGCCCGAGGTGAAAGAGCGCGCCGTAAGGAACATGTTCGGATACAGGGCTCACAGCATGCCTGAAAAAGAAATAAACGAGGCATTGAGCAAATACGACGCTGATATTAAAAAAGCGGCCGAGAACGATGTAAGGATATCGTATATCTTGGACGCTATAGCACAAAAACACTCCATCACGCCTACCAAAGAGGAAATAAAGAACGAAATGGAGCTTACAGCCCGTTCCATGAAGCTGACCGTGGACAAATTAAGGGAGAAGTACGGAGAACACCTGCTGGAGCAGATCCTGGGCAGAGGCGTAACCGAAAGAAAAACATTAGATTATTTATGCGGACAGGCTAAAATAGTGGGGGTGAAAAAATGAACTACATACCAATGCCTTTTGTAATAGAGCAGACCCCAAAGGGCGAACGCCAATACGACATCTATTCAAGGCTGCTGATGGACAGGATTGTTTTTATAGCCAGCGAGATAAATGATGTTGTGGCGAACATTGTTGTCGCGCAGTTACTGTTCTTAGAGGCTGATTCTCCTGATAAAGAAGTCCACCTGTATATAAATTCACCCGGGGGGATAGTTACAGCGGGGATGGCGATATACGACACGATGAAATATATAAAACCGGACGTGAATACATACTGCGTGGGGCAGGCAGCCAGCATGGCGGCGTTCTTGCTCGCCGGAGGCGCAAAGGGAAAACGTTTCGCGATGCCTAATTCAAGAATAATGATACATCAGCCTCTTGGGACTTTCAGCGGCCAGGCATCGGACCTTGAAATACACGCGAAAGAGATATTGCGCACAAAACAGCATCTAAATAAGATCCTCGCTGAGAATACCGGAAGAAATATTGAGGTGGTCGCCAAGGACACGGATAGGGACTTTTTTACGTCCGCTGTGGACGCTCTTGAGTACGGTCTAATAGATAAGATAGTGGAGAGGAAATAAACATGGAGATGAATCTTGTATGCTCGTTCTGCGGAAAAAATCAAAGGGATGTGAGAAAACTTATTGCTGGCCCCGCGGTATTTATCTGCGACGAGTGCGTGGAACTTTGTAACGATATATTGAGGGACGAGGCGAGAAAAGAGAATATAAAAGCCGGTTTCGGCAGCATGCCAAAGCCCTCTGAGATAAAAGCGGTGTTGGACAGTTACGTTATCGGCCAGGACCAGGCCAAAAAAGCGTTATCCGTCGCTGTTCATAATCATTATAAAAGGATATTCGGGCAGGGGAGCATTGACGAAGCCGACGTTGAGATACAAAAAAGCAACATTCTTTTAATAGGGCCCACCGGAAGCGGAAAAACATATCTCGCGCAAACGCTCGCAAGGATTTTGAAAGTTCCTTTCACCATCGCTGACGCGACAACTCTCACTGAAGCCGGTTATGTTGGCGACGACGTTGAGAATATACTTCTCTCTCTTGTAAGGGCGGCCGACTACAACATCGACATGGCGCAAAAAGGTATCGTGTACATAGACGAGATAGACAAGATAGGAAGAAAAAGCGATAGCCCATCCATTACACGCGACGTGAGCGGCGAGGGTGTGCAACAGGCGCTGTTAAAAATATTGGAAGGCACAAAGGCGAGCATTCCTCCAAAGGGCGGGCGTAAACATCCTCATCAGGAATACATACAGATCGATACAAGGAACATTCTTTTTATCTGCGGCGGAGCGTTCATAGGCCTTGAGAAAATAATAGAAAAAAGGCTCGCGAAAAAAGTTCTGGGATTCGGTTCCGACTTAAAAAAGGAAAAAGAGAAAAAGGGAGAGAATTATCTCTCGAAAGTGGAGCCTGAGGATCTTTTAAAATACGGAATGATACCCGAGTTTGTAGGCAGAGTTCCCGTTATTACCGTAGTGGATTCTCTGGACGAAAAAACGCTGGTCGATATCCTGATAAAACCCAAGAACTCAATAGTGAAACAGTTCAAGAAACTTTTTGAGTACGAGGGTGTGGAGCTGTGTTTTGAGGACGAGGCATTAGTCGCTATCGCCAAACAGGCTGTCACAAAGGGAACAGGAGCCAGAGGCCTTAGGGCCGGCATAGAAAAAGTGCTCATGGAAGTCATGTACGAGATGCCGTCAAAAAAGGACATAGCAAAGTGCATCATAAACGGTGATGTTGTTGAAAAGGGTGCCAAACCTGTTATCATATACAAGGAAAACCTTGAACGAGAGATCGCATAAAGGGGTTGTCGCAATAAAGGAGGGGTTATGTCTTCTACGAAAATGCTTCCGCTGCTGCCGCTGAGGGATATGGTCGTTTTTCCGTACATGGTCGTTCCGCTTTTTGTCGGAAGAGATAAATCCATAAGGTCGCTGGAGGAATCAATAAACAAAAGGCTTGATATAGTGCTTGTCGCGCAAAGGGACTCTCAGGTCAATAATCCGGGACCCACCGACGTTTATGAAATAGGAACTGTGGGAAATATAATTCAACTATTAAGGCTGCCCGACGGTACGGTAAAGGTCCTTATAGAAGGCATAAAAAGAGTTAAGATAAATAAATATTCGCCGTCCGAAGAACTTTTCCTGGTTGATGCGGAAGAGCTTGAGGACGTTAAGGACGCTGATGACGAACAGATGGATGCTCTTATTAAAGCCGTAAAGAACCAATTTGAAAGATATGTGCGTCTTAACAAGAAGATCCCTCCAGAAATGCTTATGACCATATCCGGTATAAGCGACGCGTCACGCTTAAGCGACACGATCGCGGCTCATCTGACATTAAAAATAGAGGACAAACAAAAACTTCTGGGTATTTTATCCCTCGCGAAGAGAATGGAAGAACTTCTGGCGCTTATGCAGGCTGAAATGGAAATACTCCAGCTTGAAAAAAGGATCAAATCCAGGGTTAAACAGCAGATAGAGAAGAACCAAAAGGAATATTATCTTAATGAACAGATGAACGCCATACAGAAGGAACTTGGCGGCGGTCCCGAGGACGAACAGGACGAGATAACTGAGCTTTCCAACAAGATACGAGAGAAAAAAATGTCACCCGAGGCGCGCGAACGTGCTGAGAAGGAATTAAAGAAATTAAAAATGATGTCGCCCATGAGCGCGGAGAGCGCCGTTGTCCGAAACTACATAGATTGGATAATAGGGCTTCCGTGGGAAGAGGCATCCAACGACAATAACGATATAGAAGAAGCAAAACGAATTCTCGACGAAGACCACTACGGTCTTACCAAGGTCAAGGACAGGGTAATAGATTATCTTGCGATAAAAACGATGGCCGGAAATTTAAGAGGACCAATACTTTGTCTTGTCGGACCTCCCGGAGTCGGAAAAACTTCTTTGGCACGTTCAGTAGCGCGCGCGGTTAACAGAAAATTCGTCCGTATGTCTTTGGGCGGAGTGCGCGACGAAGCTGAGATACGTGGACACCGACGTACATACGTTGGTGCGTTACCCGGAAAGATAATCCAGGGAATGAAAAAAGTCGGGACCATTAATCCTGTTTTCCTGCTGGACGAAGTTGATAAAATGAGCAGCGACCAGAGGGGAGATCCAGCGTCCGCTCTTCTTGAAGTGTTGGACGGCGAGCAGAACTTCGCGTTCAACGACCATTATCTTGAGCTGG
>JAZDEK010000122.1:0-2510 GCA_043808895.1 Pseudomonadota bacterium | reverse complement strand
AATTCCATTATCTCAGTAGGTGTGGCAACAGAGGTGCCAACCTTTCCTACTACAATTGCTGCCGCAGTGTTCGCAAAGAACGCGCTCTCATAAATATTAAATCCTGCAGAAAACGCTAAAGACAGCGCCGCTATAACAGTATCACCTGCACCTGACACATCATAAACTTCAAGAGCGAACGTAGGAATTGTTTTTGGCTCAGCGTCTTTTGTGAATACGGTCATGCCCTCTTTTCCGCGTGTTACGACAAGATATTCCAACCCAAGTTTTTTCATGAGCGCCATTCCGCATTCATACAAAGCCTTTTCACCCTCTATATCAACGCCCGAAAGTATTCTTGCTTCGTCAAAATTAGGTTTAAGAAGTGTGGCGTTCTTATATATTAAAGAATCCGTGTGCCGTGACGGATCGACAAAAACATGTTTCCCTCTTTTTTTGCACATAGAGATAACATCCGCGGCAACGCCGCTCTTTAAAAGTCCTTTGCCGTAGTCCTCTATTATGACTATGTCCGTTTCGTCCATCAACTTTTCAACCCTTGCCACGACCTGATTCTTTATATTCTCGGAGATATGGCTTTTATCCTCTTTATCAATTCTCACCACATGATGAAGACGTGACGCAAGGACACGGGTCTTGTGTGTTGTCGGGCGGTCTTTATCAACTACAAGACCGTCAGTACCCACGTCCATTTTAACAAGGTCTTTTCTTATGAGTTCGGCGTTACCGTCATCGCCAACTACGCCGACCAATCTGCATTTTGCACCCAGCGCCCGAACGTTACTTGCGACGTTCGCGCTTAAACCAAGTCTGTTATAGTTATCGTAAACTTCAACTATTGGAACAGGAGCCTCGGGACTTATCCTTTTAACATTTCCCAGGACGTAACTGTCTATTCCTATATCGCCGACCACGAGAACATTTACGTCCTCAAGTTTTCCTAAAAGTTTTTCCACACTCGATATATTCATTTTTTATGCTCCCTGAAAAAGACAGAATTGTTGTACTGAATCATCGTAAAGTTTTTTGGATTTTTCAAAAATATCGTCAATACTGACCATGTCCATGCAGTTATAGGACTCGCATCTATCACCAAGACATTTAAGTTTAGCCGGACAAGTAACGCGCGGAGAAATAACTATCGAATTCTTTGAATATGGCCCCCAGCGCCTGGCGGACTGTACCCTTACCGGCGAGAATATCGAGACCAGAGGAACAGCGCACGCAGCAGCTATGTGCATAGGCCCAGTGCTCGGACCTATAAATAGCTTTGCTTCACTGATCACAGCCACAAGTTCTTTCAGCGAGAATAATCCGGCTGTGTTAAAACATTTTCCTCTTACATGTTGTTTGATAGATGAAGTAATGGAGTTTTCCTTATCCGAGCCTGTGAGTATTATCGCAAGGCCTGTTGATTCACTCAAACGGCTCGCAAGTTCAGCGTAATATGAAAATCTCCAATTAAGCGCGGAGCCCCCACAGCCTGAATGAACAACAATATAACCGCTGTATGGGTTATCAAAACCTATCGCCCTCAATTTATCAAAGGCGGAATTTAAAGCGCCCTTGGCGATAGGTAACGCAAGTGTGGTATCAAAATCATTTTACTTAATGCCTAAAAGTTTTAACAGCCCAAGATTATATTCAAGCTCGTGATGTTCCACTTTGGACCTATGCTGAGCCTGCCATTTTGTATAAGAGAACATCGCTGTTATTCTGCTTAAAGGCCCCAGCCTTTCCTTAACACCGGCCTCTTTTATTATCGAAAGAACATTCGGGTCGTAATAAAGCATAAGAGCTGTCGGGATATTAAGGTCCCTTATCTGCTGTATAAGCTGCTGTGTGCGCGAAACCTGAGTCGACTCATCCGCAACATCATATTTTATCACAGCCTCTATATCCGGGTGATTTTCCAGAATAGGCGCGGCATAGGATGAGACCATAAAATATATGGGGCGTTCAGGGAACATTTTCTTGATAGTTCTTATTACCGGCAACGAAAGGACTACGTCGCCAATTCTATCTGTACGCGTAACAAGAATTCCGTCGCCCATAATTTTATACTCCGTTAATAAGACGGCTTCATTACTATTGCTTTAACTTTATACTCACCGTTCATAATTCTCTCGTCGTAGTACAAAAGGTTCCAGCCGCGCGAAAGAATACCGGAAAGCTCGAACGGCTTATAGCACTCGTCTGTTTCCATATCGGTCTTTGGACTGTTCTTAAGGTGATTGTACGTGTAAGCCTCTATAAGAAGAGTGCCCCCCACCACCAAACCCTTTTTAATTTCATCAATTAACCTTGAAGAACATTTATAATCAACAATAACGGCGGTGTCGTACTTTTGTATAGGCCCAAGATAAAAATCCAGCGCTTGTGTTTTAAACTCTATGCTTTTTCCCTCGGCGGAAGATCTGGTAGAGGCTTTGGAAATAGCCACATCGCTAAAATCAAAAGCCTCAACACTAAAACCATTGTCAGAAAGTAAAAAAGAATTTCTTCCGGCA
>JAZDEK010000121.1:0-3084 GCA_043808895.1 Pseudomonadota bacterium | reverse complement strand
AATGATAACTTACCACAGGGACAATCCTTGGGTGATAGGAACAGTTATCGTATTCACGATAGCGATAGTTATATCGATACTGTATTCAAAAAGAGACGCAGCTAGTAATTAGTGTATCGTAGTACCTTAAATACTATTCATCGGACACGCTGTTCTTTCTGCCCGACTAACGTCAGGCAGAAAGCCAGCTAATCTCTCGGACAAAAAAGCTCCTTACTCGCTTTTTTGTCCTCCGAGGTTGTCCTTTGAATAGTATTTAAGGTACTACGATATACAACTAGACAAATTCTCTATATGAATAATAATTTCTAATTAGGGGGGCAACTTAATGAAGAAAAAGATCAAATGGTTCGTGCCCGGCGACATTAACGGTTTTTTCGGTCTGATGTTCGACAACATGACCGTGCTTTCGTTCCTAGCGGGGATACTTATTTTTGTTTTTAAGTTTCCTGCCGACATTGTTTTTACAAGAATGTTCCCAGGCACTGCGTTTGGAGTAATGTTTGGAGATATCGCTTACACATGGATGGCTGTACGACTCGCTAAAAAAACAAAACGCGATGACGTAACAGCTATGCCGCTTGGGCTTGACACACCGTCGACCATTGGTATAGCGCTGGCGGTACTCGGGCCCGCTTTTATGGCCATAAAAGCACAAGGTGTAGATGAAAGAACTGCCGCGATGATGACCTGGTACATTGGTATGGCAACCATGGTCATGATAGGAATATTAAAATTTATACTCTCATTTGTGGGAGGCTGGGTGCAAAAAATAGTTCCCGAAGCCGGACTGTTAGGATCACTTGCGGGTATTGGGCTTGTACTCATAGGATTTTTACCGCTTGTTGAAGTGTTCGGACTTCCAATAGTCGGGATGATATCGCTTGGTCTTATTCTCTACAACCTTGTCGCGCATATAAAACTTCCGTGGAACCTTCCGGGAGTTTTTGTTTCAGTCCTGGTTGGAACTTTTATTTATTACGGACTTGGATACTATGACCTTTTAGGCGCAAACCTTATATTCAGCATGCCGAACTTTGAACTTCAATATGGGCTCCCTATACCGTCGCTGGAATTCATGAAAGGGATAAGCGGCGCTTTAAAATATCTTCCGATAGCGATACCGTTTGGACTTCTAACCGTGGTAGGCGGAATAAATGTTACAGAGAGCGCGCGAGTTGGCGGCGATGATTACAAAACACGAGACATACTTTTGGTTGAGGCTATAGCGACCATACTCGCAGGTGTTTGCGGCGGAGTCGCTCAATCCACTCCATACATTGGACAGCCTGCTTATAAACACATGGGAAGTAGAATTGGCTACACCCTTATAACAGGATTATTTATCGGCCTCGGCGGAATGCTTGGATACGTTTCTTTTATTGTCGAACTTATTCCAAGAGCCGTTCTTGCTCCGATACTGATATTCGTCGCGTTGGACATAATGTCGCAGGCGTTCATTGCTTGTCCTGCTAAACACGCTCCCGCTGTCGCGTTCGCGTATTTCCCTACGGTGGCAAGATTGATGCAAATAAAATTTTCAAATCCGACTCTTGTAGCGCAGGAAACATTCGCGAAACTAATGACCACCGTCGATAAAGTCATCCCGGAAATGCAGGTAATTGTAGCCTTGGGTAACGGATTTATTCTGACAGCAATGTTGTGGGGCGGATTCGTAGCGGCTCTTATAGACAAAAAATTACGTCAATCAGTTATTTATCTATTAGTACTCGCCGGATTCACGTTCTTTGGAGTTATTCATTCCGCAATGCCAGACGGGAACATGTATTTCCCGTGGAACTTAACCGGGATAGCAAAAGCGATCCCGTATCAATTTTCTCTCGCGTACGTAGTCTTGGCTGTTATGATATTTTTTCTTTCGTTCACAAAAGCGAGTCAGCACAAACACAGATAAGAGGGAGTTAATAGCCACCTGTACATACGTTATACAGCACAGGCTTGCTCTTTTTAACAGATATGCTAATTAAATCAGTCAGTTACGTAATGGAGCAGCGCTTGCATCTAATAAGGCATGAGGCTGTTTGTAGTACTATCCATCGTGGCTTTTTCGCTCCAAGCTTTTGCTCAGGAGACAGAAGAGAACTGTCAAGAGCAGTCCGTAGAAATAAATTCATCAGTAAATACGGGAATGGATCTTGAAATAGATGCGGCAACAGACCTCGGAATAAAAAAAGAAATTTCTGTAATATATCCTGACATTAAAATTATTTATCCACTGGTAACAATGTGTAAGATAACTAAGAACGGAGATTTTGGTCCGAGAAAACTTAACGGGCAATATGACGATCACAACGGAATAGATTTTCCTGTTTGGTGCGGAACAAAAGTTATTGCGGCACATTCAGGAACTATCGCGAAAGCCGGCGAAGATGAGTGGAATGGAAAATATGTAGTATTGGATTCAGAAGATAGAACATATCAAACGGTTTATATACATCTTAGCAAAATTCCAAAAGAGAACCTTGTTATCGGGAAACATTTGAATCAGGGGGATGCGATCGGATGGACAGGAACAACAGGGATTTGTTATGGTAGTCACTTACATTTTACACTTTACTTACTTAGTAACGACGGCAAGACCAGAAAAGCTATCGACCCTATGTTGTTCTTTATAGATTATCCGCCAAAAGAATGTGAGCCTAGCACCGCTGCAAATAGTTCCACAATACCTGCTCAGCGTTAATGCAATACTTCTCCATTTGTTTTTTTGTACAAGAAACCTGGTCGCCTTTTAATCTGTTAACGATAATGCAGCAGACAGCGGCGAACTTTGTAAAGCCCCAATGGTTCAACATAGCCGCCATCAACGGGGTTTCCATCTCAATATTTTTCACGCCGAGTTTCTTCAATTTCTTAAGCCAATCCATTTTTTGTTTTTCTGTACATAACGTGATAGCACCGTCTATTCTATGCTGTTCTACATAGAAGCTATTGGCGCCAAAAGTTCTGCCTTTAACAACATTTATCCCGCTCTTTTTGTTCGCGCTGACTATCTTGTTCACGAAATGCTTTGGATATTTTGAGTTAAAATAATATTCTTTGCCCATTATGAATTCTCTATAC
>JAZDEK010000120.1:0-4249 GCA_043808895.1 Pseudomonadota bacterium | reverse complement strand
TAAAAAAAGCCATCAACGATAATATAACAACATTAAGTAAAGTATGGAACATGGCCGAGAAACTTGGCTACAAGAATAGGATAAAATCGATAATAGAGGCTCTAATTTGATGATAGCCAAGCCAAAGCTTGATAGAATGAGCAGATTTGTGGAGCGATATGAGAGGCTGTCCAAATGAAGAAGATTTGCTGTTTTTTGGTAGTTCTAAACGTCTCCTGCTCGGTGTTTTGCTCAGGCCCTAAATTGATAGATGGAGATGTGTATTCGCTGATAAATGCGAAAGATATAGAAGAGCAGAATACTTGGAACGTAAATTGGAAATGTTTAAAGGTAAATAAGGTCAAAATGGCTTGTGAGCCAACTATGGAAGAGATAGAGAAAGGCCTGCCCGGCGCTATGCCGCGGTTTATGGTTATTACTGAAGAAGGAAAAAAATATGATTTTGATTTTCGCAGAGTAGTACCCGAGATTGGCTGCACAAAAGAGTATATGCCCACATGGAAAAGGATACTTAAAAATGAAAAAGTGGTGTGCATATCTGCTGAATTTCAAACTGGAGAATACCCGACCATAAATTCGATAAAGACCAGAAAAGGTCAATGGTCATGGTTTGTAAAACACAAGAATTAAGGCTCCAAACCCCTTGACCTTTGGGCTGAGTCCTATATATCTATTGGTAATGATACGGTTTAACTCGGTTTCAAAGATCTATGACACGAACGTGTTTGCCTTAAGAAGTCTTACCACGGGCATTAACAAGGGTGAGTTCGTATTCGTAACAGGAAGTTCCGGTGCCGGAAAAAGTACCCTTCTTAAACTTTTATACGGAGAACTAAAACCAAGCAGCGGCAATATCTCTATTCACGACAAAGAAGTTCATTCGCTTTCAAGAAGTAAGCTTGCGTATCTACGTCGACAGATGGGAATAATATTTCAGGACTTTAAACTCCTTTGGGATAGAACAGTATTTGATAATGTGTGTCTGCCTCTACATATTTGGGGCGGAAATAAAGACGCTGCAGCCAAAGCGGAAAGGATAATGACCGAACTTAATATCTGGAGATATAAAGACCTTTATCCAAGACAGGTCTCAGGTGGCGAGCAGCAAAAGATAGCGATATGCAGGGCTCTTATAGGTGAGCCGTGGATACTGATAGCGGATGAGCCGACAGGAAATCTAGACCCGGCTTCAGCTACAGAGGTCTTTAATATATTTAATAGAATTGCAAAAAAGGGGAGCACAGTAATATTCGCTACGCATAATGAACATCTTATGAGGCTCCATAACGGAAGAGTGATGCATCTTGATAAGGGAAAATTGGTGACTGCATGAAACTTATAAGAGAGGCCGTAAAAGATGCTGTAAGGCATAGAGCCACTTCCACAATGATGGTGGTCGTTATAGCGGTCTCTATTTTTATAATCTCTTTATTTACGTCGGTCATATATAACCTGGGCGTTATAGAGAACAAGTGGTCACAAAAAGTTAGTGTCAGTGTGTTCTTGACGGACGGAGCTGATAACGAAGCTGTTCTTAAGTCTATTAAAACAGTCAACGGAGTTCTTTCCGTAACATATTTTGACCAACAAAAGTCGCTGGATGTATTAAAGAAACGTTTCCCGAACGAAGACATAATGTTCTCCTCGTCAGCGGTGCCGGCATTTATTGAGGTAAAAACATCTGCCGGCGAAGTTGAAAGAATAAAAACGGAGATAAAGAATGTTGCCGGTATTGACGACGTTGTCTCGAACACAATCTGGTTTGACAGCCTTAAGAAACTTCTCTCTGTTGTAAGCTATGTTTCCATGGTGGTAATATTTTTGGTTTCCATTATGAGCCTGCTTTTAATATCGTACGCCGCGAGGATAGGGATATTGGAAAGAAAATATGAAATAAATATTATGAGACTGTGCGGCGCTACGGAATGGAAATTAAGGCTCCCACATATAACTTCCGGGATCATAATGGGTGCTATCGGCGGTATCATGGGCGTGGTCCTTTATCTCATACTTAAGTCGCTGCTTGAGAACACCATTACATACTTTATAGACAGCTGGCAGGCGGATGAGCCGTATCAGCTCGCGGCCGTATTGTGTCTTGCCGTATTTCTAGGCGCTGCCGGCAACCTTGTGGCATTCATAAGAGGCACCAATGAAGCCGAAGAATAAGCTTCGTCATACTCTCGTTCTTGCTATATTTTTATTTTCGAGTGTTGTTTCTGCGGCGGTTCCGATTCCTCAGAACAAACTCATACAGGAGCTTGATAAAACCGAACTTGAGGTTGGAAGGCTTCAGGAAAAAGTGGAAGGCTTTACAGGCTCCATACGTTCGGCATCAAGCACCATAAATTCGCTGGAGTTAGACCTCTTATTCAAGAACAGTACCCTTTTATCCAGAAAAAAACTTATTAACGAGAGGTTGAAGAATATAACTCTGTATTCTGTGCCTCAGAGAATGGAATTTTTGTCAGCAATGGATGATCTAGACTCGATCAATAGAAGCGAGGCGGTCCTGTCTTACATGCTGAAAAAAGATATCGCCGAATACAACGCTGTTTCCAGCGAGGTAGAAAAGCTTAATGAGCTTAAGGATATCGTAGGGAAAGAAAAGAATAAGTTGGAAGAGAATAAACAAAAGGTGTCAGAATATCTTGAAGAGCTCAAAAAAGCCGCGGACAAAAAACGCAAACTGCTCTCAAAAATGGAGAGCACAGACCGTGGATATAAGGCGCTGGTGAACCGTTCCCAAAAAAGCGGACAAAAAATAAGCAGCATTGTCGGCTCTGCAAAAAAAATTGCGGTTTATACAGAAAGCACCGCTTCTGATCTTTTTAACGGGCTTGTAAAACCTGTACAGGGAAGAATTACAAGTCGCTTTGGTAAGTTCTGGGATACAAGAATAAAAAATTGGGTTTACAATAAGGGCGTCTCTGTTAACGCAACTTACGGTGCTGAGGTGAGGTCAGTATCGTCAGGCAGCGTTAGTTTTGCCGGCTGGATGCCAAGCTACGGCAGGGTGTTGATAATTAAGCACGGCAGTGATATGTTCTCTGTGTACGGACACCTTGCAAGAACACTTTTTTTGCAGGGTGATAAAGTAAACAAGGGTTCAGTTATAGCTTATGTTGGAGATACGGGTTCTGTACAAAAACCGACACTCTATTTTGAGCTGAGCAGGGCAAAGAACAGTGTTGACCCGTCACCGTTATTCGAACAGGGAGGTACTTAATGTTAAGATTTCTTGTCGCGCTGTTCCTTACAACTTCGGTTCTAACGGCGCAGACTGATACTACGGTTGAAGAACAACCGGTGTCCAATCTGGATAGTCCCGCAAAAAAAGTTGTTTTTTCTATGTTGGACGGCTTTAAGAAAATGGCGTCTAGCAGGCAGCGCTACCTCGACGGTAAACAGTCCTACGCTGATTACATGAAAAAAGACAGGACACTTTTTGAAGAAGTCTCTACTACAATAGATTTTTATGATGTCTGCGAGAAATCGTTAAGATACGACTACGACGTTAAAAAGAAAAAATTCAGAAAAGACCACTGGGTGGGTAGAACATCCGAGGATAAAAAGTTCTTTGTAAAACTTTTCCGTGAACTTATAGAGGAAATAGTTTATCCAATAGCTAACGAATTTTTTGGCGAGCTGGAAATGCGTCACGAGGTGGCTTCGGTCGCTAAAGACGACGTTCATTTAAGAACGATCGTTAAGAACGTGAAGAAGAAGAAAAAAAGAGCCAACGAGTTCGTTGTAGATTGGTATCTTCACCCCAAAGCTGAAGGCGGCTGGATAATATACGATATAGGGGTGGAAGGGGAGCGTTGGGTGCCTGGGTTTAGGTCTCAGTTCAACGACGTTATATCCCAAAAATCCTACAAAGAGCTTTTGAGGATGATGAAGAAGAAACTGAAAGAGACAAAAGAGGATAGGTTTGACGACGATAAAAAGGATTTTGCTGCGGCCAGAAAAAAGTAGTGTTAAAATCCGTATCGGAGGGGAAAAATGGATCTTATTTCAAAAATAAAGGATCACATACTAGTGACGCTCACAATTATAGGAGTCGGGATCTTTGCGGTAATAGCCTCCATAGTCCAGGGATATTTCGGCCTGGCTGTTACGGCTTTTTTAGGACTGCTCGCGTGCGCGGCGATCTTTGTCTTTGTACTCCCTATAGCGTTGATGGATAAGGGTGATAATAAGTGAGAAAAAGCGCCTTATTACTGCTCGTTTTAACGTCGTCGTTGTG
>JAZDEK010000119.1:0-3002 GCA_043808895.1 Pseudomonadota bacterium | reverse complement strand
TAGTTTTTCTTACATATAGGGATAATGCTGGGGTGAATAACGCGGTTTCAGGTTGGATAAAAAAGAATGCTCCAGAGTATTCATTTACAGCGCCTGACGGAGTTAAACATGAGGTCTGGCCGATTAGCGACGAAAAAGTAGTTAATGAAATAGTTAAGTGTTTCAAATCTATTCCGGAACTTTATATTGCGGACGGACATCATCGTTCGGCGTCCGCATACAGAGTTGGGGCAAAAAAACGCAGTGAAAATCCAAAACATAAAGGCGATGAGGAATATAATTTCTTCCTCGCAACATTTTTCCCGGCGTCACATTTAATGATAATGGATTACAATAGGTTGGTAAAAGACCTTAACGGCATGAACAGCGACCAATTTATTGCGGCTGTATCAAAGAACTTTGATGTATGTCCCGCGACATCTGCCAGCCCGCAGGAACCAAAGAATTTTGGAATGTACATGGACGGCAAATGGTACACGTTGAAGGCGAAAAAGGGGACATATCGGACCGATGACCCCATAAACAGCCTTGATGTCGCGATACTTCAGAACAATCTATTAAAGCCGATACTCGGTATAGATGATCCACGCACAGATAAAAGAATAGATTTTGTCGGCGGTATCCGCGGCACAAAGGAACTTGAAAATAGAGTTAATAGCGGTGAGTTTAAGGTTGCGTTCAGCATGTTCCCAACAACGGTTGCTGAACTTATGAACGTCGCTGACGCCGGCATGATAATGCCGCCAAAGTCAACATGGTTCGAACCCAAACTCAGAGATGGACTTTTGGTTCATTTATTGAGTTAATTTAGGGAGAGGAGATATAAAGATGCAAGACTACAAAATTAAAGACATTAATCTAGCCGACTGGGGTCGCGAAGAAATGATCATGGCGGAAAAAGAGATGCCTGGCCTTATGTCTATCCGCCAGGAATTCCCAAAACAAAAACCTTTAAAAGGGGCAAGGGTTTCGGGTTCTTTACATATGACAATTCAAACTGCGGTTCTAATAGAAACGCTAAAAGAACTTGGTGCAGATGTGCGCTGGGCGTCTTGTAACATTTATTCCACTCAGGACCACGCGGCTGCCGCGATTGCAAAGGCAGGCATTCCTGTATTTGCGTGGAAAGGTGAAACATTGGATGAATATTGGTGGTGCACAGAGCAGGCTCTTACTTTCCCGGGCGGAAAAGGCCCAAACCTTATAGTTGATGACGGCGGGGACGCGACCCTGATGATACATAGAGGCTGTGATATAGAGAAAGATCCTTCGCTTCTAAAAACTAAATATAACACCGAGGATGAAATAGCGTTGATGAAATGCATAGCAAAGGCGTACGAAACCAACTCAAAGAAATGGCATGACGTGGTTAAGGAATGGTACGGAGTTTCAGAAGAAACAACCACAGGCGTTCACCGTCTATATCAAATGGAAAAAGAGGGAAAACTTCTTGTCCCTGCGATAAATGTTAACGACTCTGTTACAAAATCAAAATTTGATAATATCTATGGTTGCAGAGAATCTCTGCAGGACGGAATTCGTCGCGCGACAGATGTTATGATAGCAGGAAAAGTCTGTGTAGTAGCCGGCTACGGCGACGTTGGAAAAGGCTGCGCGCAATCTTTAAGAGGCTCAGGCGCCCGCGTTCTTATAACTGAGATAGATCCCATATGCGCGCTTCAGGCTTCAATGGAAGGATATGAAGTTGTAACAATGGAACAGGCTGTAAAGGTCGGCGATGTGTTCGTTACAGCGACGGGAAATTATCACGTTATAACTGCGGAACATTTAAAGAACATGAAGGATCAAGCGATAGTCTGTAACATCGGCCACTTTGATAACGAAATAGACGTTGATGGCATGAAAAAGATGACAAAAAATAGAGAGATAAAACCACAGGTCGCAAAATATACTTTCAGCGACGGAAAAGAGATAATACTACTTGCTGAAGGCAGGCTTGTTAACCTTGGCTGCGCCACAGGGCATCCCTCTTTTGTTATGTCATGCTCATTCTCCAACCAGACGCTGGCGCAAATAGAGCTTTGGAATAACAGAAGTAACAAAGAAGTAAAACTCACAAAACTTTCCAAAAAGCTGGACGAGAAAGTTGCTCGTCTTCATATTGGAAAACTTGGAGTGAACCTAACAAGGCTTACAAAACAACAGGCTGAATACATCGGCGTGGACCTGGACGGACCTTATAAATCTGAACATTACAGATACTAGGGAGTTGTAATGAACGTAGTTGTAATAGGAAGCGGCGGACGTGAACACGCTCTGGTCTGGAAAATATCCCAGAGCCCCAAGGTCAAAAAAATCTACGCGCTTCCGGGTAACGGCGGAATAAAAACACTTGCTGAATGTGTTGATATAAAAGCTGACGATATCGCGGGCGTTGTAGAATTCTGCAAGAAAAAGAAAATAGACATAGTGGTGGTAGGACCGGAAGCCCCTCTCTCCAAAGGTCTGGCCGATACTCTAAGACAATTTAACATTCCCACCATTGGGCCCAACAAAGAAGCCGCAAAACTTGAAGCAAGTAAACTCTGGGCGAAAAATTTTATGCTTAAACACGGCATCCCGACCGCGCGTTATAAAGAGGTAACGAACAAGCATGAACTTATTGAGGCATCAAAGGAATTTAAATATCCTATAGTAGTAAAAATGGATGGGCTCTATGCCGGGAAAGGCGTTTTTATATGTGACGGGGTCTCGGATTATATTAAAGCAGGCGATGCTATTTACGGTAGTATGGACTCGGGCGAAAAGGTTATTGTAGAGGAATTTCTTGCAGGCGAAGAAGCAAGCTACATGATATTTACCGATGGGAAGAATTATCTTCCGCTTGCAACATCTCGTGATCATAAAAGAATATATGACGGAGAAAAAGGTCCCAATACCGGCGGTATGGGCGCTGTAAGTCCTGCTCCAATTAATGCGAAAACAGAAGCCGTGATAGAGAAAACAGTTATTAAGCCTCTTTTAAAAGCGATGAAAGAGGA
>JAZDEK010000118.1:0-4135 GCA_043808895.1 Pseudomonadota bacterium | reverse complement strand
TAGTGCGTATCTCTCCGTTCGATAGTAACGCCCGGCGGCATACATCTTTTGCCGCGGTTTTTGCCTCGCCTCAAGTGGACGACAGCATAGAAATAGATATTAAAGAGGTTGACCTTAAAATAGATACGTTCAGAGCCGGCGGCGCCGGCGGCCAGCATGTTAACACGACAGATTCCGCGGTGCGTATCACTCATATGCCTACTGGAATAGTGGTCCAGTGCCAGAACGAACGCTCTCAACATAAAAATAAAGCCACAGCGATGAAGATATTAAAATCAAGGATGTACGAAAGGGAACTTGAACTGAAACAGGAAAAAATAAATAAAACGAACTCCGTAAAAAAGAAAATAGAATGGGGCAGCCAGATCCGTTCCTACGTTCTCCAGCCATATCAAATGGTAAAGGACCACAGGACCAATTACGAGGAAGGAAATATCAACGCAGTGTTGGACGGCGAGCTTGATAGTTTTATGATCGAATATCTTATGCAGTCAGGCGGTATGAAGATTGAAAAATAAAGAGATCATAACCCCAAAGCTCACCGTGGATGCCATAGTCTCGTACAAAGGAAGAATAGTTTTGATAGAGAGAAAAAATATTCCCTACGGCTGGGCGCTGCCCGGCGGGTTTGTGGACGTTGGCGAAACAGTTGAGGACGCCGTAAGACGTGAGATGATGGAAGAGATAAACGTGGAACTCTTGGACCTGAAACAATTCCATGTGTATTCCGACCCAAAGCGCGACCCTCGTTCGCATACTGTGTCCGTTATATTCACGGCGATATGTGATAAAGAACCTGTCGCTGGCGACGACGCCAAGAACGTTGGATTATTCACTTGTGAAGAAATAGTCAAGCTCGATAAAGACGGCAAACTTTGCTTCGACCATGGCAATGTACTTTCTGATTATTTTTCTATTTACGTTATATAGAATTACATCCAGCTAACTTTGACCATGAGGACGTTGTTGCATGAGTAATCAAGGCGGTAAAGCTCGCTCATCCTGTGTCCGATAATCCAGATTATATTCTCGCTGTCGGCGAGTATCGGGAGCTTCCACCTTTCATCAGCCGGGATCTTATTGTCTATAAAAAAGTCACTGAGTTTTTTAGACCCTGTACTTCCTAGCGGAACGAACGTGTCGCCCTGTTCAGGCATCCTTATTGTTAAGGGAAGTTTTACCTTATCAAAATTTATAAAAGCTATGTATTTATCGTCGAAGTGATACTTCTCTATTGTTTTTCCACCCGGCAGGAGCTCTGTGTCAACTCTTAAATTAAGGGGCTCCAGCGTAGTAGCTCCGGGATATTTTATGTTGAACCCGCCAGATGTTATTTCTTTTTTGTCTACAACTAATTTCGGGCGTATCAAAAGTTTTGAATACGTCCTTATAGCCTCTATATTCCCGGGAACGCTTATACGTTTTCTTCCGGCTTCATCTTTGCTGCACATTTCCATTATTTTCTCTATGTGGAGATACGAAACGTTGTCCAAATCGCCGGCCACGGACTTTATCATGTAACGTATCACTCTGGACTGTATGGCCTTATGAAGGCACATAAGGTCGTCGACCTCAATGCTTAATTCGCCATTCGGGCCCGGTTCGGAACTAAAGTTCTTTGCTAGTTCTTCTGCGCGCGTGTCCATGTAATCCATGTCGCGTTTTAAAAGTTCAGCGTAGCGCGCTATATTTTTTCTTGCCGAGTTATAGCATCTTGATTCTATTAAAGGGATCACCTCGTTCCTAAAAACATTCCTCACATAATCTGATCTGGCATTCGAGGAATCCTCTACATATATAATGCCGCGTTTCTCCGCAAAATATTTTATCTCTCTCCTTGTGCAGCATAAAAGAGGGCGGATAAAGTTCTCGCGCTTTGGAAGTATTCCGGCAGCGCCTCTGAGTCCCGCGCCCCTTGTGAGCCACATAAGTACGGTCTCAGAAAGGTCGTCCTGATTATGTCCTGTCGCTATCTTATTACATTCCAGCTTTAAGGCGGTCTCTTTTAGAAAATCTAATCTACAAATCCTAGCCATATCTTGTACGGAGCGTTTCTCTTTTAACGCGAGCTCTTTTATATCGAACGACTTTGAAATAAAACGGAATCCAAATGACTCACAGAGTCTTTTCACAAATTCCTGGTCGCTATCGGATTCACCGCCCCTGAGTTTATGGTTAACATGCGCCACGAACGGCGCGGGTATCTCTATTATGTTCATCAGGTCTTTTATCACATAGAGCAGTGATACGGAATCGACCCCACCCGATACAGCGACTAAGAGTTTGTCGCCTTTTTGGATGAGATCTTCCTGCCTAATGAACTGCAGTGTTTTTATTTCGAGCTCTTTCAAGTTTGGCCCTTTCTATTTCAAGCAGTCTTTTTATCCTGTGAGTGATAACTTGTTCATCCACACCGTCGGATACAGAGGGACGATTTCCCTCAATGCCCCGTGCCTCATGAATATATTTTGTCACGACCACTTGAGTTTGCGGAATTGAATTTAGCGCGGGAAGTGAAGTAATTTTTAACTCGATATAATATCTAAATTCATTCCTTTCCTGCCGCCCTTCGTAGGCGCTCAAGTAGTTGGTCATTATTGAGCCCGCGTCTTTATTTATTATTTTAAGGTCGTAGCGCTGCATTTCTTTTAGCGCCGCGTTCCATGTGTAATCGTATTCAGCCTGAAAGGTAGTAGTAAGCGGTTTTATGTTGGCAGTCGTTTTTGTTGTGTCCACAGGGGGTGCCGAGCTGCAGGCCGCCAAAAAGAGAACACACATGAACGCGAACGTAAAATACGCGGAACAGCTTTTTGTATTCGGTTTCAGCATCCGCTTATACTATAAAATCATCCCCGCCTTTGTCAATTGTAGATTGCCACAGGGCTCTTGACTTAGAAAACTTTCGGGGTTTAACTAATTTTTGTTATGGATATCGGTATAAGATCACTGCAGCAGAGGATATTTGGCGCGCCAAAGAACCTTAACGACCCTAATCTTTTCCATAAGCTCGCCCTTATACCTACGCTTGCGTGGATAGGGATTGGAGCGGACGGGCTTTCTTCTTCGTCGTACGGACCAGAAGAAGCGTTCAAGGTCATAGTCGCGCATCCCTATATTGCTGTGGCTCTTGCTGCTGCGACAGCGTTGACGGTTTTCATTATTTCGTACTCTTATTCCAAGATAATAGAATATTTTCCTTCGGGCGGCGGTTACGTTGTTGCAACACACACTTTGGGAGAGCAGGCGGGTGTTCTTTCGGGTTCTGCCCTTATAGTTGACTACGTCCTAACCATTACAGTGTCTATCGCGTCCTGTGGCGACGCTATATTCAGCTTTTTGCCTTTGGAATTCCAACAGTATAAATTGATGTTCGAGGCGGCTCTTGTGCTGCTCCTGATAGTGATGAATATCAGGGGCCTAAAGGAGTCTATTTTTATACTCACGCCGATATTCGCTGTTTTTCTCCTTACGCATATGTTGCTTTTGGGTTACGGCATATTCTCTCACGTACCCGATGTTGCTGTTGTGTCCAATAATTTAAAAACGGATTTTAATAACGGACTCTCAGTGTTGGGCTGGGGCGGAATGTTTGCGTTATTCTTCAGGGCGTACTCAATGGGTGGCGGCACATATACGGGTATAGAGGCTGTGTCGAACAGCCTTCAGATGATGAAAGAACCCAGGGTAAGAACAGGCAAACGTACCATGTTGTACATGGCTCTATCACTGGCCATAACCGCCGGCGGACTTTTTATTTGTTACCTGTTGCTGGATATAAGACCCATTATTGGCCAAACCATGAATGCGGTGCTGTCAAAGAAGGTCTTTAACGTATGGAGTTTTGGACCGCAGCTCGCTTTTATTACAATACTGTCGGAGGGCGCGCTTTTGATGGTCGCTGCTCAGGCAGGGTTCATAGGTGGTCCGCGTGTTATGGCGAACATGGCGCTGGATAATTGGTTGCCAAGAAGATTTGCCGCCTTATCCGAAAGATTTACGATGAGGAACGGCATAGTCCTCATGGGTGGAGCGGCTCTATGTCTTTTAATTTATACAAAGGGAAGAATAGGGCCTCTTATAGTAATGTACTCCATTAACGTTTTTATCACATTCACGTTGTCTCAACTGGGTATGA
>JAZDEK010000117.1:0-3989 GCA_043808895.1 Pseudomonadota bacterium | reverse complement strand
GGAATTTTGGTCGGGGAGACTGGATTCGAACCAGCGACCCTCTGCTCCCAAGGCAGATGCGCTAACCGGGCTGCGCTACTCCCCGACATTAAAAGATCATAACCGAAGCGCAAAAGGTTTAACATAGTTTACAAACGTGTTCAACATTTTTTAAACCTCGCGCAAATACCGCACAGCAAAGAATTTCCTGACAAAGATGGTATTTCTAAATCCAGAACCTCTAGACCGTCTTTTACCACTCCGTTAATATCGGACACATACTCAGAAAGTTCGTCTTTAGACATTTCAGGATCATGACAACTCAAAACTACAAAATTAATCTCGCCGCCGGAAAGTTCCCCTATTAAAGAAAATAACTCCGCAAAATCCTGCTTCAGCGACCATTTCTTGCCGCCCTTGCCTTTCCCAAAAGCCGGCGGGTCAAGAATAAAACCATTATATCTACGTCCACGCTTAACTTCTCTTTTCATAAAAGTAATAACATCATCAACTATCCAGCGTATCGGTTTTTCGCCAAGGCCGCTGAGTTTTGCGTTATCGCTTGACCACTTCACCGACGTTCTTGCCGCATCAACATGACAAACTTCACCCAAGGGACTCGCAAATAGTGTTGAGCCGCCTGTGTACGCGAAACAATTCAATACCGAAGACGGTGTAAGCGCCGAAGCATTCTCTTTTAACCAAGCCCAATTTAATATCTGCTCGGGGAAAACTCCAACCTGTCCGCTGCTGCAAAGTTTAAGGCTCATACTCACAGCGTCTATATTTATAACCCAAGGTTCAGGAACACTTTTCTTTATATGCCACTCATTGCCGTCATAAAAAACATCCGCCCTCTCCCACTCGCTATGCGGGAGCTTCTTAGCCCACAGCGCCTGTTTGGCGGGACGGTCGACCAGAACACCGGCGAAACGCTCAAGACGGCGCCTATCTCCACAGTCCAAGAGTTCATAATTCTTATAGAAACTATCCGTTTTTTGCATTATTACTAAGATATGAAGAAAATCGGCATTTTGCAAACGGCATTTCTTGGTGATGCAGTGCTTGTTGCCGCAATGGTGGATAAAATTCATGAGTTCTACGGTAGTGATGCCGAGATACATCTTATTTTAAGAAAGAACATTGAGCCGATATTTGAGAACGATCCCAGGATAGCCTCAATAATAGCGTTCGATAAACGCGCTCGCGACAAAGGCGTCTTGGGAATGGTTCATGTAATATCAGCAACAAGAAAACTTGGACTTGACGTTATATTGAGCGTTCATAGATCCCTTCGCTCGTCTGTAATAGCAAGGTTATCCGGCGCGCGTAAGGTCATCGGGTTTAAAGAGGCGATATTAAGTTCTCTTTTCTCTAAAACAGTAAAACGTAACAGCCAAGAGCACGAGGTACAAAGGAATCATCTCCTACTTGAAGCCTTGGATGATAAATTTAAGAAAATACAACCGAACATAAAAAAACCTTACACACTTTATCCGCCTGAGACTACTTATAGAAGAGATCTGGATGAGCTCGAGAAAAACACATATATAGTTATTGCTCCCGGCTCAAAGTGGCACACAAAACGCTGGACCAAAGACGGGTACATAAACATCATTAGCAGGATAATCAAGAACTACGCCTATAAAGTCATTCTCACCGGCGATAAGAACGACATAAAATTCTCGGACGACATCGCATCCGGCGTCGGCGCTACAAAAAGGGTAATGGACTTTGCGGGAAAACTTAACATCCCCGATCTTTTTTATTTAATAAGTAAGGCGCGCCTTGTAATAACGAACGACAGCGCCCCACAGCATATTGCTGTAGGTCTTGGCGTTCCCGTTGTATCTATATTCGGACCAACAACAAAAAAACTTGGTTACTATCCGTATTTTGATAAAGCCATTGTTGTCGAGGCGGAAAATGTAGAGTGCCGCCCATGCGGACTGCACGGGCATATGAACTGTCCTAAAAAGACCCACCGGTGTATGGATGATATACTTCCGGAGGACGTAATGGAGGCTGTAATAAAATTATTATGAATAGACAACAAGCGTTGGACTTATTAAGAACTTACATTAGGGATCCATACACAATAAAACACTGTCTCGCCAGCGAGGCTGTACTTCGCGCACTCGCGCAAAATCTTGGCGAGGATGTTGAAAAGTGGGGACTGGCAGGACTTCTTCACGATATAGATTATGAAAAAACGAGCGGCAACCCAAAAACTCACGGATTAGAGGCTGTGAAGATGCTCTCTGAACACAATATAGACGCCGAAGTAATAGAAGCAATAAAACTTCATAACGAAATGGCCGAAGGTGTTCCGGCAAGAAATAAAAAATTCCATCACGCGCTTGCGGCGGGAGAAACCATAACAGGATTAATTACTGCAACGGCACTTGTGTACCCGGACAAAAAACTCTCAAGTGTAAAAACAAAATCAATAACAAAACGAATGAAAGAAAAAGCTTTTGCGGCAAGCGTGAATAGAGACGTAATAATGGAATGTGATAAGATAGGCCTGCCAATTGATCAGTTCGCGGAAATATCGCTTCAAGCAATGTGCGGTATCAGCGATGTACTTGGTCTATAATAAAAATTAAAAGGAGTTAAAAAGATGAGTAACACCCAAACATTAATTCAAAAAGCGGACAAATTCGGAGCGCATAATTATAAACCGCTCCCTGTGGTCCTGGATAAAGCCGAAGGCGTTTGGGTATGGGACGTGGACGGGAAAAAATACATGGATATGCTTAGCGCGTATTCAGCGATGAACCACGGGCATAGACATCCAAAAATAATCGCGCGCGCAAAGCAGCAATTGGATAAAGTTACACTTGTTTCGCGCGCGTTCCATTCAGAAAAACTTTGCGAATTCAACGAACGTATAACAAAAATGTCGGGCTACGATATGGTTCTCCCAATGAACTCGGGCGCCGAGGCTGTAGAGACCGCAATAAAACTTATAAGAAAATGGGCATACCTTGTTAAGAAAGTTCCGAACGATAAAGCTGAAATAATCGCGTGCATGGATAATTTTCACGGAAGAACTACTACCATAGTTTCTTTTTCTTCAGAGCCGGCTTACAAAGAAAATTTTGGACCGTTCACCCCTGGATTTAAGTTAGTAAAGTACGGAGACATAAATGAGATCAAAAAAGCAATAACCCCGAACACAGCGGCGGTACTAATAGAGCCTATACAGGCTGAAGCGGGAATAAACGTTCCTCCTGCGGGTTACTTAAAGGCTGTTCAAAAACTCTGCAAAGAAAATAATGTTTTATTCGCGCTCGACGAAATTCAAACAGGTCTTGGACGTACAGGAAAACTCTATTGCTACATGTGGGAAGACGCACGCCCTGATATTCTTATAATAGGAAAAACCCTTGGCGGCGGTGTAATGCCTATAAGCGCGGTCCTTGCTGATGAACCGGTAATGGGGCTTTTTAAACCCGGCGAACACGGTTCCACTTTCGGAGGAAACCCTCTCGCGTGTGAATGCGCGATTGCAGCCATGGACGTAATAGAAGATGAAAACCTTGTCGCAAGGTCGCTGGAACTCGGCGAATATCTGATGAAAAAATTAAGAGAGATCTCTTCTCCGTACGTAAAAGAAATTAGAGGCCGTGGACTTCTTATAGGAATAGACCTTAAAAAAGAAGCTGGCGGAGCAAGAAAGTTCTGTGAAGCTTTAATGCAAAAAGGATTACTGTGCAAAGAAACTCACGACCACGTGATAAGACTCGCGCCACCGCTAGTAATAACCAAAGAAGAATTGGATTGGGCGTTCGAATTGGTGAAAGAAGTCTTAACTAAATGAGCTTTAACGTTGTAGTTCTAATTATCGCCGCATACGTAGCGGGATTTATTGATTCAATCGCCGGAGGCGGCGGACTTATAAGCATGCCAGCACTCATGGCCGTTGGAGTCCCCGCACACATAGCTCTTGGAACGAATAAATTCCAATCCATGTTCGGGACTTTTTTTGCGGCATTAAATTACGC
>JAZDEK010000116.1:0-2700 GCA_043808895.1 Pseudomonadota bacterium | reverse complement strand
ACTTTCAGCGTCTTTGACAAGATACGATTTCTTTATCTCATAAAGAGCCATACTTACAGCCACGGGAAGGCTGAGCGAATTCCCTATTATGCCCGGATCAATAGTCACCATGTGGTCACAGAGGCGTATATCGCCGGTACTGAGCCCGGCGGATTCGCCGCCGAAAACAAGTTTTATGTTTTTTTTGTTCCTGAACCTTTTCATAAATGAGGCAAGTTCGGTCAGCATCACCGGAAAACTTCTTTTTCTGCCAATACGGCGTGAAAAACCAAAAAGTATGGAGTCATCGTCCTTATTTCTTCAAGGCTCTTATGTACCTTCGCGTTCTCAAGTATAGGTCTTCCGAACAGCGAGAATTTTATCGCATCCATGCTGTTCCATTTTTTGCACGGACGCACAAGGGTAAGTTTTTTAAAGCCGGCGCAATACATGGTGCGCGCAATGCTGCCTATGTTCATTGGATAGAGGAGATCAGCGACAACGATCTCTATATTATCCGTTCTCAATCTTTTACCCTGTTATAACCCTTGTACTCAAAAAATCTTTTGCCGGTTATTCTTTCCAAGATATCCGAGAACCAGTACCTTAACTCCCTGTACGACGACACTCTTGGGTTATAGACGAACTGCCAATCCTGTTTCTTTATCCGTTCTTTCATAACAGAGGGGTGAGTCCCGTTATATTCTTTAAGCCCGTATTGAGTTGAGCTGTATTCAAGGTTTCTATTCTCCTCGTCCATTTTGTTCCCGTGCCAAAGTCTATCCATGGCGATCTTTTTTATCCTCATCGATTCAATTGGACGCACCCAGCCGTAGTGGAAAACTCTTGCCCCTGTGGATACGACGTTTAATTTACCGCCGCTGGTGAATCTAAACCCTTGGGCGTCATCAAAAGAAACTATATCGGGGTTGTTCCTTACTATCCTGACCTCGTTCCTGTACCACGTTCTGGATGATGCCACGCAATTATAAGAGCCGTAAAAGTGCAGGTAATCGAACAAAAGCCCGTCGATCTTTTTATCGTTGAGATTATTCTCCATAGCGGACTTTATTTTTGGATGATCGTTTTCGTGGATGACCTCGTCCGCCTGGATATAAAAACACCAGTCGCCGGTACATTTTTTTAGAGCAAGGTTCGTGTGATGAGAAAGTATTTTCCCGCCGCTGGGGATATCTCCATTCCATTCAGTTTGGAATATTTTTATCTTAGGGCTTCCGATCTCAAGTACAGCTTCGTATGTTTTGTCGTCGGAGTAAGGGATATTAACAATAAATTCGTCCACAAGAGGAAGGACGGAGCATATTGACTCCCGAAAAGGATAATCATAAACGATACCGTTCCTTACAAATGTAAATCCGGATATTCTCATTTTCTATTATGGACCAGAGGTTTTATACCATCGCGGAAGATCACGTCGATCTTGTTGTCGTAGGACTGTATCACAACGCCTTCTCCCAGCGTAGGGTGTTGTATCAGGCTGTTCTTATTGAACCAATCGGTCATTTTATACGTCAAAGGAACTTTGTTAGACGCTGAGGCCTTTGCCTCTTCCCAGTGTTTTGGTCCCATCGGGATGTTCACTTTTTTTATGGTATTCGCAGCACCAGAAATCTTCGTTCTAGCTGGCGTTGTTCTTTTATAATTGTGCTCCGAGCCACAGACCATGCATTTAACGCGCGCGACTATTCCGTCCGCCCCATGCGCTACCACTGTGTGGTTCATATCATGATCGCAGCGTCCGCAATGAGTGACTATGTGGTTGCCAACGCCGGCCTTGTCGTTATTTTTCGTTATCATTATTCATGTTCCTCTTTGTCCTTGAGTCCTACGTCGGTATTCTTATAAGTGCCGGAATGTTTTTTTATGTCTTCCGCGCTCAAATATTTTGTCGGGTCCGCGGTATATTTCCCTTTTCTTATTTCAAAATGAAGATGTGCGCCGCTTGAATGTCCGGTACTTCCGACCAGCCCTACCACATCGCCCTGGCTTACAACGTCTCCTTTTCTTACATAATTTGTCTTACAGTGAGCATAGACGGTGTTGTAGCCTTCGTTACCACGGATGACTATCATGTTACCGTAACCGCGGATCCTATTATCGCTGTATATCACCTCGCCGCCTTTTGACGCGAATATTTTTGTTCCGGACGGAGCCATTATATCAATTCCGTCGTGGAAGCGACGGCTGTTACGCCATCCGTAAAAAGAGTTTATCCTTCCGCCATCCACTGGCCATAAGAATTTAGGCGCTGAACGGGGATTGCCTTTGGATGCGTCTTTGCTCTCTCTTTTTACGTCCTGAATATTTGCTTCTTCTCTTGGTCCTGTTCCTGACTTGGTATCCTGTGCATTTTGATCCGCCCTCTGAGCACGTTTGCTTTTTCTGCCGAAAACGCTCACAGACTCCGGACCACCGCTTTTTGGGCCTTCGCTAGTTGCCTCGCCGGAACTTTCAGAAGAGCTCCCGCTCTTTTTACCAAAAACGCTGGGTGACTCATTGTTGGACGACGTACTGGACCCGCTATCAGAAGATGAATACCCAAAAAAAGATGACCTTTTTTTAACGTCTGACTTAAAAACTTTGGCGCTGTCGCTAGCGTAAAGAGCGCTGGTAAAACAAAATAATATAATAAAAATACGTAGAAAAGTCATGACGTGGGTAATAGTATCACAGATGTTTTACAGTTTCCAACCTCTTAAT